>CAZDGO010000451.1:0-2139 GCA_964504825.1 uncultured Gaiellales bacterium | reverse complement strand
CTCGGCCGTGACCGTCCAATCCTGACGGCACCACGATGGGACGGTCACGGCCGAGGGTCCTCACGTCCCCCTTCCGGCGCAGATCCTCCGACACGAACACGAGCTGGTCTACCCGGCCGGCGGTGGTACGATCCAGCCGGCGGTAGACCTCGACCTTCGCAGCCGACGCGTAGTCGGAGGCCAGGTCGGAATGGACGGTGGTGAAGAGACATGGTCGGCGGCGAAGAAGGGGAGACAGCAACCTGACGGGCAGGTTCGCCCGCATGCCGTGGGTGTGAATCACGTCCCAGGGGAACCGATCGAGGCGGTCGCGCAGCGGGCCCAGCACCCGGAGGTCCCACGGAGACGCCATCGCCACCGTCTCGACGGGGAGCCCTTGTGCGGCGGCGGCCTCACCGAGGCCGCCGCCGCCAAGACAGAGCAGGTGTGCGTCGCAGCCGGCCCGGCGGAGAGCCGCCACCATCGGCAGCACGTGGGCCATCGCTCCCCCCGTGTCTCCACCGCCGATGACGTGCACCACCCGTAGAGCGACCATTATCCGCGCTCCGCGGAGACGTCCGGTCCACCCGGCGAAGTGCCGGGCAGCGGTTCCTCGCCCACCGGCCGCCCGTCGCAGGCCTCAACAGTGAGGCGGCCGGCCCGGGGCAGCCGGAACCCGCCGTCGAGCGGCGCCGACGCAAAGCCGACCAGGAACCAGAACGCCGAGCCGACGGCCACAGTCTCCCACACGCTGGCGGTAAGGTTGGCGAACACCACGGCCACAAACCCTCCGAACACGCCGGCCGCGACGCCCCGCAGGTACCTATCGGCCTGATCCATATACGCCACCACAAGTCCTTTACCCGCCCGCAGAAGCACCCACAGGAACGCCCCGAGTAGCACCAGCCCCCCCTCCGCGGCGAGCTGCAGATAGAAGCTGTCTATCCACAGGCGCGAGTACCCGAACAAAAAGGCGCTCGTTCCTCCGAACGTCCCCAGCCCCACGCCGGTCCAGGGGTTCTCGACGATACGGTTGGCGGCCACCCGCCATATGTACAGACGACCCGCCGACCCGCTCTTGGCCAGGTAGTAGGCGCTGAACCCGAAAGCCAGCCGCTGAATGAACACCTGCGGTGAGACCAGCAGCAGCGCAGCCCCGGCTGCGGCAAGACCTGCCAACAACCGCCAACGGCTGAGCGCCGTCAGGGCCACGAGCCCCACCGCCAGGCCGAGCCACGCCCCCCGGCTGAAGGTGATCGCGATGCCGGCGGCCAGTACGACCGCGACGGCAGCCAGGATCAGGCGCTCTCTCGTCGCGATCCTTTGCAGGGCCAGGCCGGCGGCGAGAAGCGTTCCCAGCAGGAGGAACGCACCGAGCCCGTTGGGATTCTCGATGATCGAGTAGGCCCGCGTGCCGATCGTGTTCTCATGGGTGTCGACCCACGAGGCCGGCATGGCAGCGTGGGTCGCGTACTGATAGAGCCCGTGGAAAGCCAAGAGCAGCGAGGCGGCCAGGAAGATGGTCACCGCCCAACGCACGATCCTCTTGTCTCGGGGCAGCAGGAACCCCAGGAAGTAGAACAAAAGGGGCTGGAACGTGACACGCAGGGCGAAAATGCCGACGGACTGGGGCACGTCGCGCAGAGTGACCGAGCCCACGGCGGCTACTACGGCCACGCACAGGGGTAGCAGCAGCGGCACCGTCCGGAGATCCCATCGCCGTACCACGAAGACCACCCACACCAGGCAGGCGAAGCTGCCCAGGAGGAACATCTCATCCCATGCCCCACCCAGTCCGCCCAGGCTCCGTCGGGCCAGGAAATCGACCCAGGGAAAGGCGGCCAACAGCAGGAGGATGAGTTCAGCCCGGTAGGGAAGGACCACCACGGCAGCACAGACCAGCGCCACGACGACGGCCGCGATGGGCGTGACTCCCGCGCTTGCGCCGGCGAGCGCTCCGGCTCCGAGCGCTGCCGCGGCCATGATCCCGAAGTCGAGCGACCACCCTCGGTCTCCCGGAGCCGCCACAAGAGCCAGACCCCCGGCAGCCGCCAGGGCCAGCGCCGACACGATCGCGAGTGGCAACGAGCCGGCGGCCGGCCCATCGACCATCACCCGCCCGGCTTGACCCACACCCAACCCGAGAGCGACGGCGCCGAT
>CAZDGO010000450.1:0-2159 GCA_964504825.1 uncultured Gaiellales bacterium | reverse complement strand
AGGGCCGCTACGGACTGCCCGTCAAGAAGGCGACATGGCTCTACGCGCACGGTGTGGAACTGCCGGAGCTCAGGTGGGGGTACACACCGGACGGTGAGGGCGTTGACGTGGGTGGCATGGACGCTTGGCGTGATCGTTGGGAGCGGGGACGCCGACTAGGAGTTTGGAGCCGGGAACGTAACTCGGGTCTGAGGGCAAGCACACCTGTCGCGTTCCGCGACGCCCTCCTCGACATGGCACGCACCGCCAAAGCGCAGGTAGCCGCATGAAGTTCACCCTCCCCCTCCTCGCCGCTCTCCTGCTCGCAGGCTCTGTAGAGGCCCACTCCCTACCCCGCCAAAAGCACATGAGCCTCAAGGAGCAGAAGGCCCACCAGGTACGGAACCTGGCCCATGCTCGAGGAACGGTGCGCTTCTTCAAGAACCATCCCCCGGCCAGCGAGCGCGGCAAGTACGAGGCTGCCTGGCACAAGAAGGCGATCGTGTGGCTGAAGCGGGAGCTCGCAGAGACCATCCGCGCCATCCTCAGACGTGCCTCCGCGCCCTTCGTCATTCTCAGCGTCTTCGGCAAGGACGGACCCGCCGCGCTCAGGGTGGCCTGGTGCGAGTCGCGGCTGTATCCCGGTGCGGTCAACGGGCAGTACCTGGGTCTATTCCAGATGGGGAGTTATGCCCGGAGCAGGTACGGGCACGGCCCCGATGCGTGGACGCAGGCTCGAGCGGCCTATCGATACTTCGTGGATTCGGGTCGTGACTGGTCACCGTGGAGTTGTAAGCCGTGAGCGAGAAAGACCTCTCCCTGTTCCTGGCGAAGCGTGTAGCGGGTGACGCAGGGGATCGCGGCCGCTCATCGGATGCGCTCATCGCCGCCGCTGCGCTCGGACGACAAGTAACGCGCGGGGATTACCCAGTGGACCTCGCGGACCTCGGTCGCTGCTGTGAGGCATTCGCTCTGGCGCCGTGGGATCTCAAGAAGGCGATGCTGTCTGAGCTGGGCAAGTTCGTAGCCGCGATGAAAGAGAAGTACGCGACACAGGACGCTGCAAAGCAGCGGCCACCAAGCTCTAGAGGTTCTGATGCCTAACCCAGTGAGCGCCGAACAGGTGGAGCGGCCAGTCGACAAGTACTTCATTACGGCGGCGTGGGTCGAGTACGCGGATGCCCTCGAAGACCGTCTCCAACAACGAGACGAGCAGCTAGCCGCCGAGACGCAGCGAGCCGATGAGTTTGCCGAACAGTCCTGCCGTGAGATGTTGGCGAAAGAGGCCGCCGAGGAACGAGAGAAGCGAGCAATGGATGTGGTGAAAGCAGCGCAGGCTCTTGACGCGGCTGGATTCTCACCTGTTGGAGATGAAGAAGCGAACCTGAGTGCCGCTCTGGCTCGTCTCGGTGAGGAGGACGCAGATGAACGCTGAACGCTTTTGGGCAAACGTCGACATTGCTGGTGGAGATGAGTGCTGGCGGTGGCGCGGTAGCAAAAACAGCCTGGGGTACGGCAAGGCGTATGCCGGAGAGAACAGGTATCGCTCAGCGCATCGAGTGGCGTATGAGCTCGCAAGAGGCCCGATACCAGCCGGGCTACAACTCGACCACCTCTGTCGCAACCGACTATGCGTGAACCCGTTGCACCTCGAGCCCGTAACGCAGAAGGAGAACATCCTTCGCGGCATCGGTTGGGGGGCGGAGAACGCTCGAAAGGAAAGGTGCCCACGCGGCCATCGCTACGACTACCGGGATAAGGCGGGTCGGCGGTGTCGTCAGTGTCAGAACGAAAGCAATCTGCGTTACCGACAACGGGTTAAGGCCCGCGCTCTCCAAGCCTCCTCCCCCAAAGCATCCGGGGAGCGGTCGTGACCCTAGATAGGGAGGCGCAGCAAGCACTCGTTGAAGTGGTGGAAATCAAGCTAGACGCTGGCGCGCCTTTGCCCTCGCTCGGCAAGCACGTTCCCGCGCTCATGGAGCTGGTTGAGGCCCAGGCCCAGCGGATAGCCCGGAAGGACGAGACTCTGCGCGATACCCGTCACTACTTGACCCTCTTCATGGGCGCACCGAAGGACTGGCCGCTCGACACCATCGATGCGATTCGTGCCATTGACGCCGCCCTCGCTGAGTCCGACATACCAAAGGAGAAGTGAATGACTCTCGAACCTGTTAGCGAGA
>CAZDGO010000449.1:0-2175 GCA_964504825.1 uncultured Gaiellales bacterium | reverse complement strand
ACCCCGGCACGTAGACGTCGACGGGGACGATCTGGTCGACCCCCTTGGTGACGGAGTACGAGTCCCAGTACGGGCCCCCGCAGTTGGAGCAGGACCCGAACGAGATGACGTACTTCGGTTCGGGCATCTGGTCGTAGACGCGCTTCAGGGCCGGCGCCATCTTGTCGGTCAGGGTACCGGCCACGACCAGCAGGTCGGCCTGCCGGGGCCCGTGCGCGAACGGGATGACCCCGAATCGGATGAAGTCGTGCTTGGAGGTCGAGGCGGCGATGAACTCGATCGCGCAGCAGGCGAGGCCGAAGTTCATGACCCAGAGCGAGTAGCGCCGGCCCCAATTCAAGATGAACTTCACCGGCTGGGGCATCGGTAGCTTCTCGGTGATCAGGCCCACCTCAAGACACCCTTCCGCCAGGTAAAGAGGATGCCTGCCTCCAGGACCCCGAGCTCGGGGCAGAGCTAGGCTGCATACCGCTTCTTCCTTTGGCCACGGGGCAGGCGTATGCGCGCCGGCTCATGCAGCCAGCACAACTTCGACCCGTTGTAGATGGAGATCCTCGTATCGCACCCCTCAGCGGCGCACACTCGGCCCGTCGAGTACGTGCGATTCGGCCGCTCGGTCCAGAGAGAGTGCGCCCGCCACACCGGAACCTTGTCCGTCCACATCCTGGGCTCCACAACTAAACCGCGTCTACCAGCCAGACTAGGCGCAATTTTGCCGGTTCACAAGGGGAATACCGGTTAAATTCCGCGCCGCGGAGTAGCCGGCCGCAAAGTGGCGGCGCCCCGGCCGGGCGAAGACTCCCTACCGGATGGCGGTCCCCTCTGAGCACGGGCGGCCCGTCGGGCTGGGCGGGCAGGAGGAGCGTGTGAGGGCTTCCCACTCCCCGCACGCCGACGTGCTGGGCGAGGGATCGACCCGCCCGCAGCACAAGGTCGCCCAGGGTACCCGGGCGCTAGCCTGACTCCAATGGCCGAGCCGGGCACGCTCCTTTCAGTCGCGAACAACTGGCCTCAGTCGCGAACGAACTGGCCTCAGTCGCGAACGAACTGGCCGCCGGAGCGGGTGATGACCGGGGCCGGGCTGACGTCGGGGCCGTGGAAGCGCGGTGGGCCGTGGAGACGGCCCGGCGTGTGATCGCCGAGTTCCACAGGACCACCGCCCGGGAGCTTCCGGACTGGCTGTAATCGCGCCCTCCTCGCTGCGGCACATTCGCGCGAAAGAACAACAGCTTTGACCAGGTCAGCGATATGAAGCGGAATACCGGCGTTGATACTCGGTCCGGTTTCTCGGCCCCACCCGAGAGGGGTCGATGAAGCGAGCAAGCGGACACCCTTAAGCGGACACACTTAGAGTGGTGTCGGCTGGGGAGGCGAGGGGATTGGCGCGGCGGACCGAGCGTTCCTAGGGGCAGATCATCTGTAGCCCAAGAGACGGTGGGGCTCACTTGCGCGATCGGCGGGAGAGTGCTCCTTTGGCGCGGAAGCAGCAACCTTTGTACGAAGCCGGGCGGTCCCCCGGCTCCTGCTACACGAGATAGTGGGATCACACACGATCTGTGTAGCAATTGGTAACAGTGGAGGCTGGGCGAGGATGAAGCCGGATAGCTTGCGATAACGAAGGCGGAGCGGGGAGCCCAAGCGAGGACGCGGTGTCTCGTGCCTAGCCCGCGAGGGGGGTGCGTCAGCCCGTTTCCACACAGCCGCGGAATCCAGGCGTTGTGAGGATCGCCTCGCCTACTCAGATACTTCGAGTACTCGGCGTATTCCTGGTACTCGTACCCAGTTCCACACTCAACCGCATCGTCTGGGGCATCATCCCAATCGAAGGATCCGACAGTCCAGAAAAGCAAGGGCACGGTGCCGACTTCCTCCCTGTCTCCGAAACCCGGTAGCTCGAACCGTGGATCGCCAAGAACAACGATCTGGCCCCGTGGTTGCAAGATGTCTCGAACGGTTATCGGGTTCGGGTCGTCTAGTCTCGGAGCATGTCCGCCCAGCTGGCCGCCGACAGCGACGAACGCGTCCGGCTGCAACGGCGCGCACTCCGGCTGGAGTACGCCACGATCGCCTGGAACCTCGGCGAGGCGGTGTTCACGATCGGGCTCGGTGTGGCGGCCGGTTCGCTGGCGCTCATCGGATTCGGCACCGACTCGATCATCGAGGTGTTCGCGTCGT
>CAZDGO010000448.1:0-2179 GCA_964504825.1 uncultured Gaiellales bacterium | reverse complement strand
GAGCGAGGCTCAGAATGCGACCGAACTCCGGTACGGTGCTGATGTCGGAGAGTTGTCGCAGATCGCGTTCGAGGAAGGTGCGCCGGTAGCTGTCGTACCACGCGCGGCGGCTGTCCACGTCAAGGCGGAAAGCCTCCGGCATCCCGCCGCACAGCGCCCGTCGGCGCGCTTCCTCACCCGCGCCGGGACCGGCAGCCGGCAACGATCCGGCGAACTCATCGGCCGATTGGGCGGAGAACGCCTGGTCGATGGTGTGGGGTCGCGTCCTGCCGACCGACTCCGACCACGAGAGAGGTAGCAGGTCAAGGTACACCGCTCGGCCCGCCAGCGACTCCGTGACCGCCCGCATACCCAGCAGGTTGGCCGAGCCCGTGAGTAGAAAACGGCCCGGCGTCGGGTCGCGGTCGACCGAGAGTTTGACCGCCCGCAGCACGTCGGGAACCCGCTGGACCTCGTCGATCACCGTAAGGCCGGTAGTCGAAGCCACCAGACCATCGGCATCTCCCGCGGCCTCGGACAGCGTCAGCGGGTCGTCGAACGTGAGGTACGACCCACCGAGCTGCTCGACCACCAGCCGCGCAAGCGTCGATTTGCCGACCTGCCGCGCCCCGGTGACGACCACGACGCGGAAGACTCCAAGACGTTGCAGCACGGTTTCGGCCGCGTGACGTGGAAGGAAGTCCTGTTTCATAGCGCGTATTTTACGCAGACTATGGGGAATATGCAAGGTATGGGGGGTCTGTCCGAGAAAAAGGAAACCCGGCCCACAAGGAACCGGGTGAGTTAGGCATCAAGAAGCTTACTACACGTCCGCCTGTTTGTCACCAATCTTGAGGCTTGGCGTAGTTGCCGATCGGATCGAGCAACTGATGGGCCGCAAAATCCACCCGCTCTAACTGAAGCCACCAGTGTCTTCCGACCCCGTCAGCCGGAGTCCCACGGAGTGCACCGGCCAGCTGGTGCGGCCCGGGATTTACCGTCCCCACAGGAATCCGTTGCCGTGCCTGTTCTATTGGGAACCTCAGGTCACTGTCATTGGAGAATACGACGGCCGCGTCTATTGTTCCTTCGAGAGTGTCCAGAAGAAGGTGCGCGGCCACATTCACGTCTGATCCTTTCTCCTCCCGAGAGGCGTACGACACCATGAACTGGGCGTTGGGAACATCCTTCGCCGAGGAGTCGCGCACCATCAGTGGCCATCGAGACGTTGTCAGAATGGGTCTTCCTCGCGCGTCGGCCGTGGCAAGGGGAGCCCGTTTGACTCGCGCCACAAAGTACCCGTACTCGATCAGGTCCACGCTCCCGGACGTGCGCAAGGCTTTCAAGTACACGTCCTGGTCTCTCTGCCCCGACATGTTCGTCGCGCCGTCGACTCTCGCAGTGCAGTAGACGACGCGATCGACAGTTGCGCCGGCCCAGTTTTGCCGCCGCCCGATGAGATCCCCCGCGAGCGACCGTAGGTCAAGCCAGCGCCAACCTGGCGCCCCCCGGCCGAATTGGTCGCGGCCGCCATGGTACACATTGAATCCGTCCACATAGACTCCAACGTTCACGCCTGCTCCCCCGCTCAACCTTCGGATAGTGGCAATTCTAGCGCCTGCCCTTGGTCCTGCCGGGCTCGCGGTGCTGCCTTGACAGGAGGTTATCTGCCATGCCCAAAGGCTACCAGTCGCCGCCCAACCGACACAAGGAGTCAGCCGACATGACTAGACCCCCAGTGACGCTGAGGGCGTGTGGAGTCGTAGGCGAGTGAGCCGAAGCAGCCTGGCACGGAGGTTGTCGGGGACGATCACCCTGACCACGCCCCCATAGAAGGCCGGCATGTGCACGTGCGCGGCAAGGAAAGCGGCGAGATTCATCACGCGCTGCGTGGTGAACCGGAATCGATGACCACGTCACCCTACTCTTCGCTGAGATCTATCGTGGAACATGCCCCGTCAGCCGCTCCCCCGACCCATCAAGAAAATGCAGAGGCCATCTGACCGATGCAGGGAGACCGAGACGGTCAGTCCAGTGATGCGAACAACACGACGTGGGTCGACATGCATGCCGGGGCCACACGGGTATACTCAACATCAGAAACACGGGCGTCGGCTGGGCCGATGAGCTCGTGTTTCTGCTTTCTAGGCCCAAGTTACCCTCGCCCGCGCCCCCAAAAGCAACCTCTCTGCAGGGGATT
>CAZDGO010000447.1:0-2195 GCA_964504825.1 uncultured Gaiellales bacterium | reverse complement strand
GGCAGTCAACATGCGCGTAGTGACGATTCTCGGTCTCGTATTCCACGTGCGCGGTGGCGATGGTGATTCCCCGGGCGCGCTCCTCAGGAGCGTTGTCGATGGAGTCGAACGACCGGACGGTAACATTCGGGTTGCGCGCCGCCAGGCAGCACGTGATGGCGGCCGTCAGGGTCGTCTTGCCGTGATCAACGTGCCCGATGGTACCCACGTTGACATGGGGCTTGGTGCGCTCGAACTTCTTCTTGGCCATGTGCTCCTCCTTACGTTCCTGTACATCGCTCAGGCGGCCCGCCCCCTGGGGGGACGCCGTATCGCCTAGTCTGTGCTGTTACGCGCCGCCCCGTTGACGGGCGACGATCTCCGCGGCGATTGACGCCGGCACTTCTGCGTAGTGGCTGAACTGCATGGTATACGTGGCCCGCCCCTGCGTAGACGACCGCAGATCGGTGGCGTAGCCGAACATCTCCGACAAGGGCACCTGAGCTCGGATCACCTGGGCTCTACCGCGGGGCTCCATGCCCATGATATGCCCACGCCGGGAGTTGAGGTCGCCCATCACGTCACCCATGTATTCCTCGGGAACCACCACCTCCACATCTTCCACCGGTTCGAGCAGTACAGGGGACGCCTTCGCGGCGCCCGCTTTGAAACCCATGGAACCCGCGATCTTGAACGCCATCTCCGATGAATCGACCTCATGAAAGGACCCATCATACAGCTCGATCTTGATGTCGACCATGGGGAAGCCCGCCAGAACTCCGCCCTCCATAGCCTCGACTATCCCGGCCTCGACGGGCGAGATGTACTCTCTCGGTATCGTGCCGCCGACGATCTTGTTGTCGAACACGAACCCACCGCCCTGCTCGTTCGGGATGATGCGTAGCACCACGTGCCCATACTGACCGCGGCCACCGGTCTGGCGGATGAAACGCCCTTCGGCCTTCTCGACCGTCTTGCGTAACGTCTCCCGGTAGGCCACTTGGGGCCGGCCCACGTTCGCGTCGACCTTGAACTCCCTGAGAAGGCGGTCGACGATGATCTCGAGGTGCAGCTCGCCCATGCCGGCGATGATCACCTGGTTGGTCTCGACGTCAGTGCTCACACGGAATGTAGGATCTTCCTCAGCCAGTTTCATGAGGCTTTCGCCCAGGCGATCCTGATCCATCTTGGTCTTAGGCTCGATGGCCACCGATATCACCGGCTCGGGGAAGTCCATAGACTCCAGCACGATCTGGTGATCGGGGCTGCTCAGAGTATCGCCGGTGCTCGTCACTTTGAGACCCACAGCGGCGGCAATGTCGCCGGCATTGATCTCCGCCTGGTCCTCTCGGTGGTTGGCATGCATCTGGAGAATGCGGCCGACTCGTTCCTTCTTGCCTTTTGTGGAGTTCATCACGTAGGAACCCGCCTGCAATGTGCCCGAATAGACCCGGAAGTAGGTCAGCTTGCCCACGAAAGGATCGGACATGATCTTGAACGCCAACGCGCTAAAGGGTGCGTCGTCGTCGGCCGGCCGAACGAGTTCCAGCCCGGTGCGGGGATCGATGCCCACCACAGACGGGACATCGGTAGGTGCCGGCAGGTAGTCGATGACGGCATCGAGAAGCATCTGCACGCCCTTGTTCTTGAAGGCGCTACCGCAGAGCACGGGCGTAAGTTCGATCGTGAGAGTGGCCGCACGGATGGCTGTCTTCAGGCGTTCCTCCGTAGGCTCCCGGCCCTCGAGATAAGCTTCCATCAGCTCTTCGTCAGTGTCCGCCAGCGCCTCGAGCAACTGGTTGCGGGCCTCCTGGGCGGCCTCGACGAATTCGTCCGGGATGGGACCTTCCGCCCAGTCGACGCCCATGTCGTCTTCATATAGATAGGCGACCATGCGCACGACGTCGATGATGCCCCGCAAGGCATCCTCCTGCCCGAGAGGCAGCTGGATCACCAGCGGACGCGCGCCGAGCCGGTCGACCATCGTTTGCACCGCACGTACGAAGTCGGCTCCGGTGCGATCCATCTTGTTGATGAAGGCTATGCGCGGCACTTGGTACTTGTCCGCCTGCCGCCACACCGTCTCCGATTGAGGCTCAACACCCGCGACCGAGTCGAAGACGGCGATGGCGCCGTCGAGGACTCGAAGCGAGCGTTCTACTTCCATAGTGAAGTCCACGTGCCCGGGCGTGTCTATGATGTTCACACGGTGCTGT
>CAZDGO010000446.1:0-2201 GCA_964504825.1 uncultured Gaiellales bacterium | reverse complement strand
GCCACTCGCGAAGGAGATCGCCGAGTTCTTCCACGCACTCGACATCCTCATCCTCGAGGGCTACGGCCAGACCGAGGGCACCACGGCGTCGAACGTCAACCGACCCAACGGCTTCAAGTTCGGCACGGTCGGCCCCGCTATCCCGGGCATCGAGGTAACGACAGCCGAGGACGGCGAGATCCTCGTGCGCGGGCCAACCGTCTTCGCCGGCTACTACAACGACGAAGAGGCGACGAGCGCGGTGCTGCCCGGCGACGGTTGGCTGCACACCGGCGACGTGGGCGAGATCGACGACGAGGGCTTCCTCACCGTCACCGACCGCAAGAAGGACATCATCATCACTGCAGGCGGCAAGAACGTCTCGCCGCAGAACATCGAGAACAGCCTGAAGACCATCCCCTGGGTCTCGCAGGTGCTCGTCGTCGGCGACCGTCGCCCGCACCTGATCGCGCTGATCACGCTCGACGAGGAGGAACTAGGCAAGTGGGCGGCCGAGCGCGGTCTCGACGGAAACGCGACCGACCTCTCCCAGCGGGACGACGTGCGCAAGTTCGTCGAGGAGGCCGTCGAGCGCGTCAACGAGGACCTCCCGCGCTACGCGCAGGTCCGCCGCTTCGAGATCCTGCCGCGGGACTTCTCGGCCGAAGCGAACGAGATCACACCGACGCTGAAGCTGAAGCGCCGCGTCGTGGAGGACCACTTCTCCGAAGTGATCGAGCACCTCTACTCGGAGTAGAGCGTCGAACGGAGCTAGGGCGTCGAGCGGATAGCCCAGGTGCGCCCGCCATCGGGAGAACGTTTGACGGTTCCATCATGGAGCGCGACGTATAGCTCACTCGCCGTCTGCGCGAGAAGCGCGGCTGGTTCTCCGCCCACATCGCCCACGACCGTCCATCGCTCGCCCCCGTCTGGGCTCATCTGCGCCTTGCCAGCAGTGCTGACGAGGTAGAGCCGTCCGGAGATAGGCCACGCGAGGAGGCCGGCTCCCTTGCCCGCAAACGTCCACGCGCGCCCTTCGTTTGCAGACTTCCAGAGCCCACCTTCCCCTGATGCAATCAGGTGCGAGAGGTTCGACGGGCTCACCGCCATGTCAAAAAGAGGGGCCGGTGGTCGGCGCTCTATCCACGTACGTCCCGCGTCGCGGCTGAACATCAAGCGTTCGTTCGTGGCGTCGAAGCCGTAGACCCGGTTCCCCTTGGAGCGGAGAACGTGGAAGTCGGCTTCTCCCAGAAGAGAGATGGGCTGCCAGGACTCTCCGGCATCCGTGGACTCAATCAGTCCCAGCAGTGGCGGAAGGCCCTCGTCCTCAAACTGTTGCTGGTCTGGGTGCCCGGAGCCAAGAAAGCGGTCTGGCCCGATGATGGTGAAGCCCATGGTGTCCTGCAGGTGCTCGGACACCCGCTCAGCCTGCGTCTCCCCCTGCGCAGTTCGCCACAGGCCCGTGTGCGTGGCGATGAACAGCGACCCATCCTTGGGATTGATACCCAGGCCGTGGACGTGAATCGGGCCGGGGTCAGTCGCAGCCAAGTCGGGGAGCGAGACTGGCGCAGGGCTGTTATCGCGGGTAAAGACGATGACGAGCGCAACGACCAAAGCGCCGACAACAAGGCCGAGGGGAAGGACCTTGGCCAGTGAACCTCCCCCGCCCGGGGATGCTTTGGGCTTCTGCAGGGGCCTGTGTCGAGGCGTCGGGCCTATTTTTTTCTTCGCCATCCGCGGTTAACTCCGTCCCATCGGAAGGCTAGCCCTTGGCTACGGTTCCTGTCACCGTGGCCGTCCGCGTTGAGACCCTCTCCTCGCGCCTGACTGACGGGGAGCGGCGACGTCTCGTCCGCCGCGCTCAGTTTCTGGCGTGGGCAAGCCTCGCCTGGATGACCGCGGAGGGTGCCATCGCCGTAGTCGCAGGCATCCTGGCCGGGAGCATCGCCCTCATCGGCTTCGGCATCGACTCCGCCATCGAGGGCGTCGCCAGCGTGGTCATCATCTGGCGCTTCTGGGGAGCACGGGCGATGTCGGAACACGCAGAACGACGCGCCCAGAAGCTCGTGGCTGTTCAGTTCTTCATCCTCGCGCCATATGTCGGGATCGAAGCTGTCCGCACCTTGGCGACTACCAGCCATCCGGAAGTCAGCTTCCTAGGCATCGGCCTCACCGCGCTTAGCGCCGTCCTCATGCCCTTTTTCGGCGTCGCCAAGAAGCGC
>CAZDGO010000445.1:0-2212 GCA_964504825.1 uncultured Gaiellales bacterium | reverse complement strand
CTTATGGGTGGCGTAGTTGTCGAGGATGAGATGCACGTCAAGTTCGGCGGGCACTACCCCTCGGTCGCGACCTCTCGGGCCCACTCCCGATTCGCCCTATACCAATCGGCCAGGCGGTTGACGCCCTCCTCGAGCATCACCTCGGGCTGCCAGCCCAGCAGAGTGCGGGCCTTCTCGACGTTCGCCCAGGTGGCGGGCATGTCGGCGGGCGCGGGGGAATAGAACTCCAGGCGGGCCGGCTTTCCGGCGGCGGTCTCGGTCATGCGGACGACATCCAGGAGCGCGTGCGGCGAGTCGCTGCCCAGGTTGATCACTTGGAAACCCACGGGCGTGAGCGCGAGGATGGTGCCTCGGGCGATGTCGTCTACGTAGGTGAAGTCCCGGGACTGGGTGCCATCGCCGTAGATGCGCACGGGGCGGTCCTCGTGGATCCACTGACAAAAGCGGAAGAGGCTCATGTCTGGGCGTCCCGCCGGGCCGTAGACGGTGAAGTAACGCAGGATGGTCACGTCCAAGCCGTGCAGGTAGTGGTAGGTGTAGCACATGGCTTCGGCGGCCTTCTTGGAAGCCGCATAGGGGGACAGGGCCCGGTTGGTGTCGGCCTCCTCTGCGTACGGTAGAGGGTTGTGCGCTCCATAGAGACTGGAGGTGCTGGCCAGCACGAACTTGCGCACCCCGTCGCGGCGGCACAGGTCGAGTAGGTTGAGGCAGCCGGTGGCGTTGGTCTCCAGGTAGATCCAGGGATCTTCCACGCTCGGGCGCACGCCGGCGCGGGCGGCCAAGTTGATCACGGCGTCATAGGCGGCGCCCCCGGCCTCGCCGCCGCAGTGGGCGGAGCCGGTGATCCACGCCTGCTCGAGGGCGGGGCGGTCGGTAATGTCGGCGCGCAAGAAGAGGAAGAGGCCGCCGCCCTCTCGGCTGGTGGGGCCGGCGCCGTCGAGGCCGAAGCGCCGCTCGAGGCCGGCAAGCCGGTGCTGCTTCATGCGCACGTCGTAGGCATCGTTAATGTTGTCGACGCCCACGACCTGGTGGCCCGCGTCGAGCAGGAGCTCGGCCAACCGAGCCCCGATGAAACCGGCCGCGCCGGTGAGCAGGATATTCATGGGTAAATCCTATCATGCGACTTCGATTCGTCCCCTGTCCGGCGCCATCAGCAACCCACATAGTATGTCGATAAAGTGACGACATACTATGTCCATTACTGGTAGACTCCCTCCATGAATGACGGCCTGACTGCCATCGCCCGATTAAGAGCCCAGATTGAGGGAGAGGAATTCGACTACCTGTCGCTCCTTCGATCGCTCCAGGACTACGCCTACCCGCGGGACAAGACAACCACCATGCTCCGGCGAGGCGACATCGTCCGCGTAAAGAAAGGAATCTACGTGTTCGGCCGCACGCACGCGCGCAGACCCTACTCCCGCGAGATCCTGGCCAACATGATCTACGGACCGTCGTATGTGTCACTGGACTCCGCCCTACAGTTTCACGGTTTGATTCCCGAGGGTGTGGAAGCGGTCACCTCTATGACCGTGAACCGGGCCCGGCGATTCGCCACGCCGGTCGGCCTCTTCATCTATCGCCCGGCCACTCCGAACGCCTACCCGGTGGGGGTCGATCTCGTGGAGATCGCGGGCGGCGCCTTTCTGCTCGCCACCCCGGAGAAGGCTCTGGCAGATCGGATCAGGGACGATCGGGGCTCGGGGCTCACAGATGTCGCCGGCATGGAACGGTACCTGCTCGGCCACCTGCGCATCTATCCGGCGGGCCTCGGGTCTCTTGATACCGGCCGTTTGGACGCGATCGCCGCCGCCTACCGATCGCGCAAGGTGCGCCTCCTCGCCACAGTCGTACGTTCTCTACGGGAAGGGCCCGAGGGGGAACAAGGCGCGCCGTGAACGAGGCTGTGAAACGCATGCTCAGCAGGTACGAGTTCCGCCGCACAGAGGACTACACGCGGGCGCTGCGCGAGATCTTCCAGGAGCTGGCTCTACTAGGCCTCTGGCGAGGCAAGTTCTTCGAGAACGCCGCGTTCTACGGAGGAACAGCCCTTCGCATCCTCTACGGGCTCGACCGTTTCTCCGAGGATCTCAACTTCTCACTGCT
The DNA here is from genome assembly GCA_964504825.1 of uncultured Gaiellales bacterium. Lineage (GTDB taxonomy): Bacteria > Actinomycetota > Thermoleophilia > RBG-16-64-13 > RBG-16-64-13 > JAJZQZ01. The sequence goes on along the minus strand of CAZDGO010000445.1, from coordinate 106 downwards.
GGCGCCGGCCTCTTCCTTCGACCTGTCACGATACCTGGCCGGACTCGAACGAGAGCTGGGGGCCTTCGGTCTCACGGTGACAGCAACCACCAAGAGCCCGTTTCAG
>CAZDGO010000444.1:0-2215 GCA_964504825.1 uncultured Gaiellales bacterium | reverse complement strand
ACACCTGCGGCCAGCGCAAGGAACTTCTTCTTCGCATCCTCAGCGGCGCGGCGCACGGCGTTTCCGGCGCTATACGTAAGGCGGCTCGCCGTCGTTGCCCAGTTGTAGGGGGTCGAGTCCGTATCTCTGGAGGCGATGCTGACGTCGTCCAGTGGCACACCTAGCTCTTCCGCGGCTATCTGCGCGAGGATAGTGTCCGACCCCTGACCGATGTCCGCCGACCCAACCGAGAGATGGAACGTGCCGTCTTGCAGCATGCGAACAATGGCGGAGCTCGACATGATGCCGCTCAGGTGATGGACGCATGCCATACCCCGGCCTCGGCCCTCTGGCAGAGGGCTGCCCCAATCGAGGGCGTCCCGCACCTTCTCGATGCACTCGATCAGCCCCACGCTCGTGAGCTCCTGCCCACCCACCGTCTTGTCGTCAACAGTAAGGGCGTTGCGGAGCCGAAGCTCCAGGGGATCGATGCCCAGATCGCGGGCGATGATGTCCAGTTGCGACTCGCCCGCCCAGGCGGATTGCGGGTTGCCGAAGCCACGGTAGGCACCCGTGGCGACTTTGTTGGTGTAGACGCAGTAGGACTCGACCTTGTAGGTGTCGAGCTTGTAGGGGCCGCACGACATGAGGCCACCGAAACCCGTGATACCGGGGCCGTCGTCGGAGTATGCCCCCGAGTCATAGATGAGCCGCACCTGACGCGCGAGGATGCGTCCGTCTTCGGTAACACCCGTCTTGATAGTGACCTTCGAGCCGTGCCGCGGCCGGGTGGCCCCGAGTTCCTCCTCCCGGGTGAGGGTCATCTTCACGGGGCGGCGGCTCTTCAAGGCAAGCGCGACACAGATTGGCTGCACGGTGGGTTCCACTTTGGCGCCGAAGCCGCCGCCCACTCGCGTCTGAATAACCCGCACCTTGTTCATGGGCAGGTCGAGTGTCTCGGCCACGCGCATCAAGGTCAGATGGATCGACTGCGTGGTCGTCCAGACAGTCACCCGCCCCTGCGCGTCGACCTCAGCGAGGGCACCGTTCATCTCCAGGTGGGCTTGGTGAACCATCGGGGTAGTGAAGGTATGTTCGTAGACTCGGTCGGAGGCGGCGAAGGCGGCTTCGACGTCACCCGCCGCGATGGTGGTCTTCGAGCAGACGTTGCCTCCCCGGACGATGTTGAAGACGGAAGGGAAGAGACTCACGTCGTCATGCACCAGGGGCGACGCCGAATCGAGGGCGGCCTCCGGATCAAGCACGGCGGGAAGCGCCTCGTAGGTGACCTCGATCAGTTCGAGAGCCGACTCGGCGATCTCGACGCTCTCCGCTGCGACGGCTGCTACCGGCTCCCCGATGTGCTTGGCCACGCCTCGGGCGAGGATGGGAGCGTCGGCTACGAACGGCCCGTGGCGCCGGTCGGGCAGATCAGCGGCGGTGAGCACGGCGCGGACCCCCGGGAACGCCAGCGCGGCTGAGGTATCGATGCGCACGATACGCGCATGAGGGTGCGGACTCCGCAGAAGCCGGCCGTGGAGCATGCGCGGAACGCTCATGTCGTCGAGGTAGATCGCCTGACCCAGGACCTTCTCGCGTCCCTCCAGGCGAGGATGACTCTGACCGACGACCTTGGTGTCGTCGGCCAGGCGCTCGCTGGGCTTCATCGTAGTCTTCTGATCCACTGGGGTCATAGTTACCTCCACTCCCCGACCGTCTCGGCCGCCTCTCGGATCGCCTGGACGATCTTGGTGTATCCCGTACAGCGGCACAGGTTGCCGGCGATGGCCGTCCGGATCTCCTCCTCAGTCGGGTTCGGGTTCTCCTCAAGGATGGCTTTGGCGGTGAGGAGCATGCCCGGGGTGCAGTAGCCGCACTGCACGGCCCCCACCCGAAGGAAGGCCTCCTGCAGCGGATGGAGCTCCTCTTCGGTCCCCAGGCTCTCGATCGTCTCGACGCGGGCGCCCTGGACCTTGCCCATGAGGAGCAGGCAGGCATTGACCGGCCGGCCGTCAAGGATGACGGTGCAGGCGCCGCAATCGCCTTCGTCGCAGCCCTTCTTGGTGCCCGTGAGGGCCAGGTCGTAGCGCAGGTGGTCGAGTAGCGTCCTTGTCGGGTCGACCTCGACGGTCTGCTCTTCGCCGTTCAGAATGAAGGTGATCGCTTGCTTCATCGCAGGTCCCCCAGAGCGCGCTCGTAGGCTGCCTCGAGAGCGCGGGACACGGCCACAGCCACC
>CAZDGO010000443.1:0-2221 GCA_964504825.1 uncultured Gaiellales bacterium | reverse complement strand
GGCGCCGCGCCGCTCTCGCCTTCTCGGCTGCCGAGCCGCGAGGGTATTCCTCTGCTCAGCGTGCGCGGTCTCAGCAAGAACTTCGGCGGCGTGGTCGCGGTCGACGGGGTCTCGTTCGATGTGTTCGATGGTGAGATCCTCGGCGTTATCGGGCCGAACGGCGCGGGCAAGACCACCGTCTTCAACCTGATCACCGGCATCTACACGCCCGACAAAGGCACCGTCGAATATCGCGGCGAAGACATCACCGGCAAGACCTCCGATCGGGTCGCCGCTCACGGCCTCGCCCGCACGTTCCAGAACATTCGCGTGTTCCCGCAGCTCTCAGTGCTAGACAACGTGATGGCAGGAGCGCACCACTGGTTGAAGGCGGGCATCTTCCGCTCCATAGCGCGCACACCCGCGGTCGGTCGGGAGGAACGCACGGCCGAGGCCGAGGGGATCCGCAATCTTGCGTTCTTCGGGGGGTCGTTGCCGCAGCGCAAGGACGAGTACGTGACAGTTCTCAACTACGCCGACCGGCGCCGCGTCGAGATCGCCCGGGCAATGACCCTGCGCCCCGACCTGCTGCTGCTCGACGAGCCCGCCGCCGGTATGAACCCGGCCGAGGTCGAGGGGATCACCCGGCAGATCAAGGAGCTGCGCGATTCGGGTTACACCATCATCCTGGTCGAGCACCAGATGCCCGTGGTGATGGGGGTCTCGGATCGTATCATCGTGGTCAACAAGGGACAGGTGTTGGCCCAAGGGACTCCCCAAGAGATGCAGGCGCACCCCGAGGTGATCGCCGCCTACCTGGGCGAGCAGGTGGAGTGCGACGTCACGCGGAAACTGTCGCTGGTCAAAGACAAGCCCCTCCTCAGCCTCAAGGGCGTCGAAGCCAGCTACGGCCCCATCAAGGTGCTCAAAGGTCTCGACATCGACGTCTACGCCGGGGAGATCGTCTGTCTGCTGGGCGCGAACGCCGCCGGCAAGAGCACCACCATCAAGACGATCCTTGGCAACGTCCGGGCGAGCGCCGGAACCATCGAGTTCAACGGCTACCGCATCGAGCGGTGGCCCACAGGCCGCATCGTTGCTCACGGAGTGGCTCTGGTGCCCGAAGGCCGGCGTGTGTTCCCCATGCTCACGGTGCTCGACAACTTGCGGATAGGGGGCTACACGGCGACCGATAAGGCAATGATCAAGCGGGGGATCGACCGCGCCTTCGAGCAGTTCCCCATCCTGCACGAGCGTCGAGACCAGAAGGCCGGCCTGCTCTCCGGCGGTGAGCAGCAGATGCTGGCGATCGCCCGGGCGCTCATGACCGAGCCGCGGCTCGTGTGCCTCGACGAACCCTCGATGGGCCTCTCGCCCATCCTTGTGCAGCAGGTATTCGACAACGTCCAGAAGATCAATCAGGAGTCGGGCACGACCATCTTCATGGTCGAGCAGAACGCCAGCATGGCACTCAACATCGCCCATCGCGGTTACGTGCTCCAGACGGGCCGCATCGTGGCGGCCGACGAGGCGTGCAATCTGGCGGGCGACGACGCGATCAAGGCAGCCTACCTCGGTGGCTGATAGCGGGATGAAGGACATGTTCCACCCAGTGCGGCCGAAACGGCTGTCGGACAACGCTATAGAACAGATCGTCACGCTCGTCCGTGAGGGGAAGCTGCCGGCGGGTGCGAAACTGCCCGCCGAGCGGCAGCTCATGAAGATGCTCTCGGTCAGTCGTACGTCGCTACGCGAAGCCATCCGCACGCTTGAGACCATGGGGGTGTTGCGCGTGGTTCCCGGGCGGGGCACCTACGTGCGCGAAGATCGTGTGTCTTCGTACGCGGAAGACTGGTATGCATGGCTGATGGGTCACCGGCTGGAGGTCGTCCAGATCCTGGAGATGCACGAGGCTCTCGAAGTCAAGGTGGCTGAGCTCGCCGCCACGCGTGTGACGCCGGAACAGGTGGCCGCGCTTGAGCAGGAGTTGGAAGCCATGAGACGGGCGGCTGTCGGCGATGATGACCACGAGGCGCTGGTCAACGCTGATGCCGCCTTCCACCGTATCGTGCGCGAAGCCAGCGGGAACGAAGTGATAGCCCGGCTGCTCGGAGACCTCGAGGGCACGGTCGACAGCACCCGCCACGCGCTCATGTCTCTGCCCTCCAGGGTGCAGCGAGTGATCCCCGACCACGAGGCGATCCTAGACGGCATCCGTGCGGGCGACGCGGAGATTGCGAGC
>CAZDGO010000442.1:0-2231 GCA_964504825.1 uncultured Gaiellales bacterium | reverse complement strand
GGAGCCGGATGACGTGCACAGCCTGGTGGTGCTCGCCAACCTGTACCACAAGAGCGAGAAGCGCCTGGAGACGGCCGAGCGCCTACTCACCCACGCCCTGGCGGTCAAACCGGACGATCCCTGGGCCATCAACAGCCTGGCCACGCTCCGCCTGCAGCAGGGACGGATTGGCGAAGCCGTCGATCTCTTTGCCAGATGCATGGCCGTAGCGCCGTCCTTCGCCAATCCGTATGTGGGCATGGCCCTGGCGCAACGTGGCGAAGGTCGGCTGGAAGATGCCCGGCAGACACTGGAGCGTCTCTTCGCTTCTGCGGAGATACAGGATGTGCGCTCCCTCCCCGTCTTGGCTGAAGCCCGGCAGCCTCTACGCCTCGCTCATGGCCGACCTTGCGACCGAGCACCATGATGAGGCCCGCGCGGCCATCGAGGGCATGAAGCGCCACCTGGCCGCTGAGACCGGCTTCGAGATCCGGGTCGAGCAGGCCAAGACGCCGGGCATGACCGCGGCGTTCGTGCAGATGGCCTGGAAGTATGGATGGGACCACCACCTGATCGTCCACCGGGAAGACTACCCGGAGCCTCTCCTGCTTCACCTTATCGCCCATGAGATGGGTCACCTCCGGCTGGAGGCAGCGGCGCGGGCGCAGGGGCGCAACAAGTTGTTCGTCTCCATGGCCGCCAACCGGCAGACGGCCAACCACAGCATGGCCAAGGACGTGGCCCGCTGGCGGCGGCAGGGCTTCAGCGACGAAGCCATCACGGAACTCACCCTGCAGCTGACAGACGGTCTCGCGCGGCAGATATTCAACACCCCCATCGACATGCTGATCGAGGCCCACCTGCACCGTGAGTCTCCGCAGCTGCGCGCCTCCCAGTTCTTGTCGTTGGCTGTGCTCGCAGGGGAGGCGGAGCAGGCATCGGTGGACTCCGAGATCCGTCGCCAGCTGCCCCGGCACATCACCCAAGCCTCTGCCACCCTGAACGGGGCCACGGCGCTGTTCCCCGACCGGCTCTACGCCGGAGCGACCACCTACACCGATGCGTATCGCAGACTTGATTCTTTTCCAGTATCACGGGAGCTGCTGGCGACACTCGATGAACGTTCGCCTTCGCTTGAGCCCGGAGACGAGTACGCGCTCGTCGATGCCTGGGCGGAGGTCCTCGGTCTGCAAGGGTGGTACGAGTGGCGTCCCGATGATGAGGTGAACCCGGTACCCGTGGATGCGCAGCCCGCCGAAGCCGGTGGTCCCGAGACGCGGGAGCAGGAGCACCCGGCCGCCGTGTGGTTCCTGCTGGGGGCACTGGAGCGTTACGAACCGATGACCGATGACGAGGTCCAAGCCATAGCGTTCGAGATCGCCATTCTCGGCATGGCGGGGCTCGATCACGCCTCGTCTGAGCAGAAGTACACGCTGGAGAGTCTGCCCGGTGAGCGCTTCAGCGGGCTGCAGGCGACCTGTCTGATGTACGCAGGGTTTGCGAGGATCGCGCCCGACCAGGACACGGGTATGGACCTACAGGAGCCGTTCCAAGTAGCTCTGCAGCTCCATGGGGCGAGGAAACGGAAGAGGACGTGAGGCGTCTTCTGTCGGCTGCCAGCACAGCTTCGATGATCTCGGACATGTTGTGCTCCCATCGCACATGGTATCGCTCCGCTGTACGTGTTCGACGCGTACTGCGTAATGGAGCTGCGGACCGGCCTGGATCACAGTGGCTGGAACACATTTGAGACGCATTAGGATGCAGCCCCAACTAGTACTTCTGGCGGATACACAACTCTACTTGCAGTCCCGTGGGTGAGGGCTCGAACCAGGTGGATAACTACAAGCCGATAGGCGATGCTATCGACGTCATCTCTCCGATGATTGTCGCCGCCGCCGATTCTGTTCTCGCTGAATGGCATGCGCTGATGTTGGCTTTGAAGCCAGCGCGCATCGAGTCACTGATCGAAGGAGAGAGATGGCGCGCCGCGATTGAAACGGGGCTAGTCGAGCACCTCTACTCCTTTGGTCAGGGCGTGACCGAGAATATAGTGCAGTATGGCCTCGCGACGGAGCAGGCACGCGTGTTGGATAGTTCTGTTCGCCGACAGATAGAAGGGCACAAGAACGCGTATGACGTGCTCCTTGGCAGCATGCGAACCAAACAGCCCGTCACGCCTCACTTCATTCGGGAACTGCACGCGGCGGTAACGGGTGGGCAGGAGCGCTACGAGGCCAGAGACCAGTTCG
>CAZDGO010000441.1:0-2233 GCA_964504825.1 uncultured Gaiellales bacterium | reverse complement strand
CGCGTTCCTCGATCAGGGTCACCACGGCCTCCGCGCCCCACCGGCGAATGCGCTCCAGATCGGTGTCCAGATCACGATCCCAGTGCAGCCCGGAGCGGGTGCTGGGCCCCTTCTTCCCAGGGCACAGGGTCATCCCGATCACGCCCCCCGTGCCGGGGACCGACGCTTCGCCGATGCGAAGAGGCGAGGCCGGCTCCTCGCCGGTCACCGCAAGACCTCTCGGAACACACGTTCGAAGTTCTCGTGGCACACCTTCTCCACCTGCCTGGAGGTGAGTCCCCCCGCCAACAACAGCCCCTCCAGCTTGCCGTAGTCCGCCACCGAATCCATCCCCGCAGGCGTACTCTCGATGCCGTCAAGGTCGCCGCCCAAACCGACGCAGTCCTCTCCCCCGATGTTCATGGCGTGCCTCACGTGCGTCACCACCAAATCCAGGGGCGGCCGCCGTAGCGTCCTCCCGCTTGCCCGAGCCACCTCGGTCGCCTCGCGGAAGCTGCCCTCACCGGCACTGATCCGCCGCACCCACTCCTCTTGCTCGTCCTTTTCCTGCGCCAAGAAGTCGGCGGATAGAAACCCAGAGGCAAGGTTGATACCCATGACGCCGCCCCTCTCCCCCAGACTGCGGATCATCTCGTCGGTGAGATTGCGGGGGTGAGGACAGACCATTCGACAATTGCTATGGCTGGCGACCACGGGCCCGCGGGCGACGTCCGCCACCTGGGAAAAAGCCAGGTCGGACGCGTGTGACACGTCCACCACGACCCCCATCTCGTTGCAGAGTTCCACGAGTTCGCGGCCCTTAGCGGTGAGACCCGATCCGTCGCCGTAGACCGTACCCGAGAAGGCGTTATCCCCCCAGGCAAGAGTCACGAGGCGCACGCCGGACGAGTAGAAATCGTGCAGAGTGTCGACTTCGCCCATCAGAGGATCGGCGCCCTCGAGAGAGGCGATGGCGGCGATCCGGCCGGGAGTCTCGCCCGCCGTGGCGATGTCCGCGTGCCGCGTGCCGAACTTCAGATGCGCACTGTGCGTCCGGCAGAGATCCTCGACCCCTTTGACCTGCTCCATTGCCCGCTCGTACTCGGTCCCGGTGCCCCGCTCCGCGTATACCCAGGCCGCGAAGACCTGCGCCGAGAGGCCCGCCTCGAGCATGCCGGGCAGGGTCACGTGCAGGCCCGGGTCCGCGGTGCCCGGGTGGGCGTCACCCGAGTCCGCGGTAAAGTCGGCCATGAAGTCGGCCTGCCTCAGCACAATAGGTTGGATGGTGTCGCAGTGGGCGTCGAAATAGCGCATGACTAGAGACAGCATAGCAAGTCGCGTATCAACACGAGGCCGCGCCTGCGTACGACGCGACGCCGCGCCTGGGTACAACTGAACCGACTCGGGCATACTATGAGCAGCAAGAACCGGGCAGACGCGCAAGGAGCGGGCCATGGACTCATCGATGACACATACCGACTTGAATATGATCGTAGGCGGCAACGAAGTGGAATCGGCTTCGGGCCGACGCACACAGGTCATCGACCCCGCCACCGAAGCGATTGTGGGCAGCGTGCCGCGGGCGGGCAGCGAAGATGTCGACCGCGCCGTGCGCGCCGCTCGGGAGGCGTTCACGGCCTGGTCGCGTCTCACCCCAGCCGAGCGCAGCGTGCTTCTGATGAAGTTCGCCGATGCCCTGGACGAGCGTGCGCTGGAACTGGCGGAACTCGAGACCGCCCAAACCGGCAAGCCCATCAAGCTGAGCGCGAACTCCGACATCCCCTTCGCGAACGACAACATTCGCTTCATGGGCGCGCAAGCGCGCAGTCTCGAGGGCACGGCGGCGGGCGAGTACGCCGCCGGCTACACCAGCATGCTCCGCCGCGAACCCGTGGGAGTAGTGGCCGCGATCGCACCGTGGAACTACCCCTACCTCATGGCGGCCTGGAAGATCGCCCCGGCCCTGGCCGCGGGGAACACCGTGATCCTGAAGCCGGCCTCGAACACACCGCTCACGGCCATCAAGATGGCGCAGACGGCCCTCGACGTGGGAATACCCGCGGGCGTGTTCAACGTAGTTACCGGCCCCGGCGACGAAGTCGGCGCGGCCCTGGTGGAGCATCCGGGGGTCGACATAGTGTCGCTCACCGGCAGCACCGCCACCGGCTCGCGCATCATGATGCTGGCCGCTCCCACGCTGAAACGGCTGCACCTGGAGCTGGGCGGCAAAGCGCCGTTCATCGTGTTCGACGAC
>CAZDGO010000440.1:0-2233 GCA_964504825.1 uncultured Gaiellales bacterium | reverse complement strand
GGCACCGCGGAGTCAGCGACGGTGTCGGCGTCGGCATCGAGGTCCGCGGAGCCGGCCGCGTCGGCGACGTCACTCTGCATCCGCTCCAGGATCCGCTTGAGCCCCGCGCCGCCGTTCTCCGGCGACGGACGCAACCCCAGCTTCAGCCGGGCGCTCTCACGCGGCTCCCCCAAAACACCGGTAGCGGCGAACATGTCCCACGAGAAGCGTACCGCGTCGGGCACCTGCCCCTCGTTCGTGGCCAACTCCTTGAGCTTACGGAACACCTCGGCCATGCCCAAGCGGCTGTGGCACTTCTCGTAGCAGGTGAAGCAGTCAAGGCACTTCCACAGATCGCCGCGCTCGATCACCCCGTCGAGGTCGCCGGAGAGGATCTCCCCGATGATCGTGGTCGGGCTGAACGAGCCGTTCAGTTTGGCCACCGGGCAGTCGGTCTCGCAGGCTTTGCAGTCGTTGCACTTCTGCAGCTCCGCCAGCGAGAACTCCTGCGCGATCACCCACCGCAGCTCGGCCTTCCCCGCCCACCGCTCCATGAACGGGTCGGTGGGGACCCGGTGCATCGACAGGCCAAGCTCCTCGGGTTGGCGGCCAAGGGCGAGACACAGCAGCTCAGGGTAGTAGAAGACCGGCATCTCCAGGTCTTCCTTCTGCCGCAGGAGGGTGGCCTGGTTCAGATCGAACTGCTGGAAGCACGACGGGCAGCAGACGACGAGCGCATCCACAGCCTCACTCTTGAGGTCGACCAGCTTGTTGCGGCACATCTGCAGGGCCTCATCTCGCTGGCCCACCCGGTCGAGCGCCCCGCCGCAGCAGTCGAGCTTGGTCTCGTACTCCACCACCGTCGCTCCCAAGGCGCGCACCATGTCTTCGAACTTGGTGGGGTTCGTAGCGCTATCCCAGCGGATGGCGGGACTCGGCCGCAGCATGTGACAGCCATAGTGGACGGCGATGCGCATGCCACCAAGGGGCTTGATCACCTTCTTCGCGACAGCGGCCGGACCGATGTCCTCGTGTAGCCACTCCATGAAGTGCTTGACGACCAGGCTGCCGTCGTAGCTCAACCCTTCTTCGGCCAGCAGGTCGTTCAGGCCGGCGCGCTTGCGCCAATCGGACTTGAACTCCGCCTGCGTGGACTTGAATGTGGAGTAGCAGCCGTTGCACGGCGTGACCAGGGGTAGCGATGTCGCTTCGGCCACCGCCAGGTTGCGGCCGGCCGTGACGTAATAGGCCTCTTCGCTGACGGCCTTGACCAGCGTCCCCTCAGGGCAGCAGGTGTAGCCGTCGGTGTCGACCACCTCGGCATCGAGCAGATCGAGTGCCAAGCGGGTGGATTTCTCGATGAACGGGAACCGGGCCGGGATAGTACAGCCCCAGAACATGGAGAAGCGTCTGATCATGCGGATCACCTGTCTTGAGTAAGCGCTCCAGCACCCCGGTCTGGCCCCCCGGCGGGTGCGAATGTGGCGAAAGAGCAGCAAGCATAGCAGGGGCGGCCTGACCGCGTCGTGTACGTCTGTCTAGAACCAATGCCCCTGCTATTGTACACAAGGCCACTTGTGTGGTCTTGTGCGCGAGACATCGGCTTTGGCGCGCCGCCCTGCCTTTCGCTGGTCTACGCGACGGCAAACCTGAACCCGACCGGCGGCACCTCCGGTGGTTCAAGCGGACTCGAGGGCATCCCCGCCCGCGGCCCCCCCACGTTGTATTCACCCGGCGCCACGTCGTTGGCCGCGTCGGCGTAGAAGACCGATGCCAGCGCCTGGATCTGGTCGCGGCCGGGTCCGAGCTCGAACTGCCCGCCTCCGTACATGGGGATGCCGCGCTCTCCGCAATACTCCACGGCCGCCAGTAGGCGTTCCGCCGAACCGAAACGCGACGGCTTGATGTTGATCGCCGCGGGCGGAAACGGCAGGCCCTCGATGTCGGCCACAGAGTGGATGGGCGCATCCCAGCTCACGAGCTTCGCCGCTTCGCCCAGGGAGTGGACGGCGCCGTCGTCGAGGGCCGGGTCCTCGATGTAGACCGGTGGGTCGCCGGCCACCGCCAGCTCCCCCACCCGGCGATAGAGGGTGGCGTCGAAGGGTTGGTCCACCAAGGTGCCCTTGTAGGCCCCTTTCAGATCGAGCACGCGCACGCGGCCGAGTGAACGGAGAGACGAGAACAGCTCCGGAGTCCAGGCGCTCTGCGGGTCGAGCTTGAACTCGAGGCCGGGCACCGCCGCCACCCACTCCCG
>CAZDGO010000439.1:0-2240 GCA_964504825.1 uncultured Gaiellales bacterium | reverse complement strand
ACGCCACCAACTCGGGCGGCTCGACGTCGTCGTAAACCCTGGCCGCGATGAGTCGACCGGACGGACCCCGTTCGTAGACAGCGATGCCGGCCTGCGGCGCCATATCGTGTGCTCCCCAACGCGTGGCGTTGTACTCGAGAGCGCAGCGCACTCCGTCGTCGGTTATGGTGGCGTGCTCGAGCAGGATGCCACCACCCGCGCTAAAGAATAGGATGAACAACTGCCGCAGCCTCTCCTCGCCGGCGTACGTGTACTGCCCGCCCGAAGGCTCGCGGAAGTACCCGTCAGGCTCGAACGCCTCGGTGATGGCGTCGGCGTCGCCGGCGGTCAGCGCGGCATGGTACCGACGAGGCCAGCCCTGCAGCTGCACGCCTGCGTCGGGCAGGATGGGCGACCGAACGGTGTGGTGGCCCTTTAGCGGCCACTCTGTGTAGTAGACCCGGAAGTCGATCGCATCGGGCCGGTCTGCGACCGGCCGCCGCTCCACGGCGACCGCGACGGGTAGGGCGATCTCGCTCCCGTGCTCGGTCAAGCGGACCACGAACTCACCTACCCCACGCTCGGTCGTCACGGTGGAGGCGACCCACTCGGTGCGCGCCTTTCGCTCCGCCAACCAGCGGGCGCTATCGCGGCCGAACTCGGCGAGGGCTTCGTGCCCTTCGATCCGTCCCACTTGCGGGTCGTTCAGGGTGACCTTCTCGGCCGCGCCCAGGACGAGCCCGGGCTCGTAGGCGGTCGGATGTGCAGTGTAGGTAGCGACGGCAACGTCATCGGCGGGACTGGTGCGGCGTGTCGCCAGGTCCAGGACGTATGCGAACTCTGGGAACCAGGGCATTGCTGCCCCCCTTGTGTGGTTATCCCGCGGAAATGCGAATCATTCTCAATCTTCCCTGCGGGCGGAGGAACTAGTCGCTCGCATCGCCGCTCTCCCAGGCAGATTGCCGCGAGCAAGTTGACATGTCGACCGGTTGGATGCCACTCGCGCCCTGCGCTGAAGTTAAGGATCGGATCGCCTGGAACCCAGCCCCCACTACCGAGTAGAAGACCTCCCGCCCAGCGGGCCGCCCAACCCCACGACCACGGCCAGCGCCACCGTCTACGGAGGCGACGTGTGAGTGCATGCGCAGAGGTGGCGAACAACGACGAACTGGCCCACGGCTGTCCGAATAGGGGGAGCCTCGCCGGGCAAGTGATCGTCCTTGCCGCCTCAAGCGGGTAGCCCGATGATGCACCACCATGAGCACGTGGTGCGCGTCAGCGAGTCGTCCCTGTGATGATGCCGGCAAGGTAGCCGCGGCCACAAACTCGTGCGGGTAGAGGTCCTCGGGGTTATCAGGACCGAAGTCCCCGAAGGGAGAGACGAGATCCTCATCCACGTCGAGGGCAAGGGCTCCCCCAGTCGGCTAAGACGCTGCAAGGGGTGCTGGACAGCCTGGCCGGGATGAGGGACGTCTACCGAACCGTGACCAGCCGAAGACCGCCGGAGTCCGAGGCAGGGTTTTTCGCTGGGTTGCACCGTTCCGGTCATCGGGATGCCAGACGACAAGCGTCCCGATCCAGTGACTCGCAGGGGCACGTCTCACTACTCGTGGTCTCTCTCCCAACCTAGCTGGGCAGTTCCTCCAGCCGCTACTTGAGCTGCCCGCGAATCTCCCCCCGGGGATGAGCGCTCGTCCCCACATTGAGGTAGACGGCGCCGGCCTTCACGAGGGCCACGAAGTCCGCGATGGTCTTGCCCTTGAGAGGGCCCTCCAGCTTGACCGCCGAAAAGGAGCCCTGGGTGAGAGTTCCACTGAAGGCGCCACTTTTGGTGGGGCCGCCATAGACGGTGAGTAGCGTGGAGCCAATAGCGCCGGCCTTGCCTTCACGTAGGCGGGCAAGGGTGACGTTGGTAATGGCGCTCACTCTAAGGACGTAGCGCACCGAGGAGCCGTCGGGGGCCACGGTGAGGGTGAAGGTACCGCTCGCAGAAGTGGAAAGAGCGGGGATCTCATTCTCGCCAGTCAGCTGTGCGCTGTAGGTACGGGTGCCTTTTGCCTGGGAAGTCAGACTCGAGGTCGTCGTGGCGGCGTTCCTGGTGGTGGTCGTCGACGTAGAAAAGGACACGGGCGCTGCGGACGTAGAGGTTGAGCTCGCCCTCTTGTCACCCCCGGGCAAAATGAGCGCCCACGCAACCACGACCGCGGCCACGACGATGATAAGAATAGCCCAAGCCAAACGACGCCGTCTCATGTGTCTTT
>CAZDGO010000438.1:0-2240 GCA_964504825.1 uncultured Gaiellales bacterium | reverse complement strand
TGAAGGTGCTGGAGCTGGCGCACGCTCCATCCGGGGCCTTTTGCGCCAAGCTGCTGGCGGACCAGGGCGCTGACACGATCAAGGTGGAACCGCCGGGCTCGGGTGACCAGGCGCGCCATGAACCGCCGTTTATCGGTGACGAGCCTCACCCGGACCGGAGCACCACGTTCCTCGCGCTGAACACCAACAAGCGCGGAATTACCCTGGACGTGGAACAGGCAGCCGGCCGGTCCCTGTTGCTCCGGCTCGCGTCCGACGCCGACGTGATCATCGAAAGCTTCCAACCAGGACATCTCGACCGACTGGGGCTGGGGTACGAGGCGCTGCGAGCCGCGAATCCGAAGGCGATCCTGCTCTCGATTACGTACTTCGGGCAGCAGGGCCCTTACGCCAATTACAAGGGGGACGACCTCATAGCCCAGGCCATGGGCGGCTACCTCTACGCGGTCACGGGGCCCGCCGACAAACCACCGATGGGTACCACGCTTCAGCAGATGGAGCTGACCGCCGGCCGCAACGGCGTCATCGCCGTCATGACCGCGCTGCTGCGCCGGGACGAGACTGGAGAGGGCAGCCACATCGACCTGTCCGTGATGGAAGCGGCGATCAGCACGCCCTCGATGCTCATTCAGAATTACAGCTACCTGGGACGAAGCCCGAGGCGGGGTGCCGGAGACAAGTTCGTCATGGACGGGATGCACCTGCCGACCCGGGACGGTGAGGTGACGCTCACCACCGCCGGCACGGGTGGCCGTCCCATGGAGGTCTGGGCGGAGTTCCTGGGAGAGCCGCGACTGCTGGATCCCAAGTTCGCCACCCGTGCATCCCGAAACGACAACTGGGAGGAGTTGCGGGATCTGGTGGCACCCAAGCTGATGCAGTGGAACAACCTGGACCTGATGCGCGAGACGATGGCGCGCGGGCTGGTCATCGGGCTGGTGCAGAGTCCGGAGCAGGTGGTGAATTCACCGCACCTGGCGGAACGAGGTTTCTTCGTTGAGCTCGACCACCCGGAGGTAGGTACGCTCAAGTATCCCGGGCCGGGGTTCTTCTTCGATGGAGCCAACCTGATGCAGACGACTCGCGGGGCGCCTCTGTTGGGGGAGCACAACGCGGAAGTCTACTGCGGCCGACTCGGACTCTCCAACGAAGAGCTGGGCCGGTTGCGCGCGACGGGGGTGGTTTAGCCGGTCGTTGGGTGGCATCAGCGGGTTGGTCGAGTCCGACCCGGTGCGCACTCATCGCACTCATAGCAGGACGAATTTCTCGTAGAATTCGGCCTCCCCATCATGACTTCCTACGCGAGACAGTGACCGACCTTCAAGCTGCAACCGGCACGAGCCATTTCGTCGAGGCGAACGGCGTAAAACTCCACTATCTGGATTACGGAACCGCCGGGCTGCGGCCGATGCTGTGCATCCACGGCGGGGCGGCGCATGCGCACTGGTTCGACTTCGTCGCGCCAGGTTTCACCCCGGACCATCACGTCCTTTCGCTGGACCTGCGTGGACACGGCGACAGCGCGTGGGCCGACCCGCACACCTACTCGTGGAAGACCTACGCCGAGGACGTCAATGCCCTCGTCGAAAAGCTCGATCTGCGCGACTTCGTGCTGATCGGCCATTCGATGGGCGGCATGATATCGCTCGTCTACGCCGCAACACATCCAGGACGGGTGGGCCGGCTCGTCATCGTCGACAGCATCATGCTGATGCCCATGGACCGCGTTACGAAGATGCGGGCATTCGGGGAAAGGCCCTCCAAAGGCTACGCGACCCAGGAGGAGCTCGTCGCGCGCTATCGCCTCGAGGGCGCGGCAACGCAGATGGCCGCGCCCGAAGTCATCCATCGCATGGCCATGCACAGCGGAAGGCAGGACGCCGGCGGGCGCTGGCAGCACAAGGCCGACCGCCGCGTGTATGCGAACTTCGAGCAGATCGCGGGCGTGCCGCTCTGGGAAAAGGTCAAGGTGCCGGCGCTGGTGATCAGAGGGGGGGAGCGCAGCCCGCGGTTCACGCCCGAGGCGCTGGCCGAGATCCGCGCCAGGGCGCCTCAGGTGCAGATGGCGGAGGTGACGGCGTCGGACCA
This sequence comes from uncultured Gaiellales bacterium, assembly GCA_964504825.1. Classification (GTDB taxonomy): domain Bacteria; phylum Actinomycetota; class Thermoleophilia; order RBG-16-64-13; family RBG-16-64-13; genus JAJZQZ01. The sequence goes on along the minus strand of CAZDGO010000438.1, from coordinate 152 downwards.
TCACGTCACGCTCGACAATCCGCAGGGGTTCGTCGACGCCGTGCGGCAGTTTTTGCGCGCGTAGAGTGCCTGAGAAAATGACGCCTCTTCCCTCATCCCCAACCCTTCTCCCGGGGGAGAAGGGCTTGCCTTCCCTCTCCCTCCGGGAGAGG
>CAZDGO010000437.1:0-2242 GCA_964504825.1 uncultured Gaiellales bacterium | reverse complement strand
CGCAGACAGAGCCGACAGCCCCCGAATCACCAGAAGAGCGGTGAGCGCAGGTCGCGAGCCCTTTCGGACCCCATAGATGCAGGCCAGGCTGATCACGCCCAGCGCGGCGCCGATAAGTGCGATGAACATCGGCGGGTTCTGACCGTCGGTTATCACCGGCGTGAGAATGTCGCCGACCGACAGCAGGCCCATGACCACCAGACCTGCCGTGAACATCTTCGATTGATTCATGCTGTCTCCTTTGGATCGAACAACCGGATGCCGTGATACTGAGCCGCCGCGATCCCGTGGGCATGAGTCGCGCTTCCCTCTGCCGTCGGGAGGTTCTCCCGGGATTCGGGAATCGCTTCCCTGTACTACGGGAAACTTTGGGCGCAAACTGCGTGAAGATGAACGCCGAGAGATCCCGCCGACGCATCCGAGTCCTGGCAGCCACCCTGGGATTGTTTGTCGTCGCCGAGGTCGTCGCCGGTGGAATCACCGCCTCGGCCATCGGCTGGTCGTGGCAGGTCGCCTACGAGCTCTTCGTAGTGACCAACTCTTTGTTGGCGCTCTCGTTCGCGGTATGCGGATCGATAATCGCCTTCCACCGGCCGCGCAACCCGGTCGGGTGGCTCTTCATCGCCGACGGTTTGGGCCACGGAACCACCGCCCTCATGGCGCCGGCTATGGGCGCCCTCCAAAACGCCGGTGCGCCGCTGGCTCTACAGCGGCTGGCGGTCACCGCGTTCGAGTATTCATGGCCCTGGTCGATAGCCATTTTTATGCCCGTGGCTCTCATGCTGCTGCCGGACGGCAAACCGGTTTCCCCCCGGTGGCGGCCGGTTATCTGGACGCTGATCGCCACCGCGCCGGTGTTCGTTCTCTCGGAGGGCGGTCAAGCGGTCTCCGAGCTTCCGGGCGGCCCGGTCGGCTATCTCAAGCTGTCCTCCTACAACCAGCTGGCGCCCCTCTGGCTGTTCGGCGAGATCCGAACCTTGAGCTTCATGCTGCTGAGCTTGCTCAGCTTGTTCATTCGCTACCGCAGGTCGGGAGAGGTCGTGAAGCGCCAGCTGTTGTGGGTGATGGCCGGAACCCTCGCGGCAACTGTGTTCATGGCGCCCTGGGGGTTGATCACGGGAACCCCGATTGTGGTTCTCCTCGCGATCCCGTTGATTCCGGTGTCGGTGACAATCGGAATTCTGCGCCACCAGCTGCTCGACATCCGCCTGGTCGTCTCCCGTGCGCTGGCATTCGTTGTGCTGTCCGCGTTAACCGTGGCGGTCTACGTCGGCCTGGTCGCTTTGCTGGACCGGTTGGTGTCCGCCCGGTTCGGCGGATCGGCGGTGGCGACGGCTCTGCTCATCGTCTTCATGGCGCCGCTCCTCCCCCGGGTGCAGCGATTGGTCGACCGGGCGATGTACGGCGACCGCCGGGATCCGGCAAAGGTGGCATCCCGCGTGGGGCAGGAGCTCCTGGCCGACCCGGCCGGCGAGCTCGGCGGCGTGGCCGGGGCGGTCAAAAACGCACTTCGGCTGCCCTACGTGGCGGTAACCGCCGGCGACGAGGTCCTGGCGGCGGCCGGCGAACCTTCGGAGGTGCTGCTGCCTCTCCCACTGAACTACGCCGGGCAGAAGGTCGGCGAGCTTGTCGTGGGCCTTCGGACCGGCGAACGGGAACTGGCGGCGGCCGACCGCAGCGCCCTGTCCCTGGTCACTGCGCCGTTGGCGGTCGCGCTCCACGCCACCCGTCTGTCGGAGGAGCTTCAGTCCTCCCGCGAGCAGATCGTCGCCGCCCGGGAGGAGGAGCGCCGCCGGTTGAGGCGCGATCTTCACGACGGACTCGGGCCGACGCTGACCGGCATGGCGCTGGCCGCCGACGCGACAGCCAATGTCGTCGGCTCGGACCTCACCAGGGCGCGGGAGCTTCTCGACGGACTGCGCCGGGACAGCCGCCAGGCGATCGGCGACGTCCGTCGGCTGGTGGACAACCTCCGGCCGCCGGCGCTGGACGAGCTCGGCCTGGTCGGGGCGCTGCGGCAGAGCGCCGAGCAGACGGTGAGGCGAGCCGACGGCGAGGTGATCGAGGTGGCGATCGAGGCTCCCGATCCGCTCCCGGCGCTGCCGGCGGCCATCGAGGTCGCAGCGTTTCGGATCGCCACCGAGGCGATGAACAACGTCGTCCGCCACTCTCAGGCCTCCCGGGCGGTGGTTCAGCTGCGCCACGGCAAGGCCCTGGAGATCGAGGTGCTCGACGACGGCCC
>CAZDGO010000436.1:0-2245 GCA_964504825.1 uncultured Gaiellales bacterium | reverse complement strand
CTGCTACGAGCGCTCCCTGCGTCCTTGTCTCGCGCTTGGCCATCGCGCACTGGCGGCGAAGCGTCACTTTTCAACAGCCTGTGAGGGGGCGATGCAGATCATGAAGCTCTTCGAGCCGTTCGACTTCGGCGGCAGGCTGACCATCCAGAACCGCGTCGTGCTGCCGCCTATGGTCACGCGCCTTGCCACCTCTGAGGGTGAGGTGACCCCGGAGCTCATCGAGCGGTATGTGCTCTATGCACGGGGGGGATGCGGCCTGAGCGTGATGGAAGCCATCGCCGTCGAGAAGCAGAAGAGCGGCCAACTCCTGCGCTTGAACGACGACAGCTACATCTCCGGACTGCGTGACCTCAACCGACGCGTGCACGCCGAGACCGGCACCAAGATGGCGCCTCAGCTCATCCACTTTCTGAAGATCGCCCGCAGCGGCTACCGTCAGAAGGTGGATGATCTCGAGCTCGACTATGTCCGTAGCCTGCCGGCGATGTTCGCGGAAGCGGCGTATCGGGCCATGGAGGCGGAGTTCGATGCCATCGAGCTGCACTTTGCTCACGCGTACACCATGTCTTCTTTCCTCTCGCGCCACAACGGGCGCAGCGACGAGTACGGGGGGTCGGTGAAGAAGCGGCTCCGTCTGGCCGAGGAAGTGGTGTTGGAATCGAGGCGGGCGATAGGCGACGACGTGGTGCTGGGCGCACGCATGAACGGCGATGAGTTCACGTTGGGGGGAAACTCCTTGGTCGATTCGCGAGCGATCGCTCTGCGCCTGGCCGAGCTCGGGCTCGACTACATCAGCGTGTCGGCGGGGGGGAAGTTCGAGGATGCGCAGCAGATAGAGGGCGAGGCTCTCGATCCCTACACCGGTTACAGCGGAAGTCGCAGCATGCCGCCCAAGTGGATGCCGGAGAAGGTCAACGTCTACTTGGCCGCCGATATCAAACGGACGCTTACCGCCGCCGGCTACGCCACGCCGGTGATCGCCGCCGGCCGGATTCCCACAGCGCGTGTGGCCGAAGAGGTCTTGCAGAAGGGTGAGGCCGACTTGATCGGCATTGCCCGTCCCATCCTGTGCGACCCCTACTGGCCGAAGAAGTCGCAAGAGGGACGCGGGGCCGACATCAGGAAGTGCACGTACTGCAACCACTGTCGAGAGATGGAGGCTGCCTACGAAGAGGTCGCCTGCATCCAGTGGAAGGCGAAGGACGGCACCCGAAGGGACCCCACCTCGTGAGCCACGAGACTTTGGACGGCCGCCCGGCACTCACCCTCACGGGTTTCCGCCCCTACGAAGCGTCCGCGGCTGCGCTTTACGCGGAGCGACGCTGGTGGTTGGGAACGACGGTTGGCGACATGTTCGACAAGTCGTCGGATCTCTACCCTCGCAAGGAGGCTCTGGTCGGTTGGGCCGGCGACGGCGCCGAGCGGCGCTACTCGTACGCCGAGCTGCGCCGGCACGTCGACGAGATGGCCTTCGGCATGCTGCGGGCGGGTTTCGTGCCCGGCGACAGGGTCTTGCTGCAGCTTCCCAACTGGCCCGAGTTCGTCATAGCCTACTTCGCCCTGCAGAAGGCGGGCTTGGTGATGGTTCTGCTGACCGTGAACCACACCGCCCGCGAGGTGGCCCACCTGGCCCGGCTCACGCAGCCCACCGGCTGGATCGTACCGGGCCGGTATCGCAAGACCGACTACGCACCCCTGATCGCTCAGGTGCGGCAGGACGTGCCCGCGATGAACACGGTGGTCGTGGTCGGTGAATCGGTGCCCGCGGGCAGCCTATCGTTCGCGTCGCTGCAGGAGAGCGGGGTCGGAGCCGACGAGATCCGCATCGTGCTGGAGGCCTCGCGTCCGGAGCCGACAGCTGTGTGTCAGATCTTGCCTTCGGGTGGCACGACCGGCCTGCCCAAAGGGGTGCCGCGCACACACAACGACTACATCTGCAACGTGGAGTACAAGTCGAAGGCCTGGGACCTCAACGTCACCGACCGAGTCTTGGTGAGTACCACGGTGGGCCACAACCTGGCTCTGCTTGTGTGCGTCAGTGCTGCCGTGTTCCACGGGGCGGGCATGGTGGTGCTCGACTCCACCCGGCCCGAGGATTTCTGCCGGGTCGTGCAGGACGAAGGCGTGACCGCCACCGGCCTGGTTCCCACCTTGATGAGTCGCATCGCCGCGTTCGACCGTCTGGCCGACTACGATCTCTCCGCGCTCCAGAAGGTGTACGTAGGGGCGGCGAACAGTCCGCCTG
>CAZDGO010000435.1:0-2276 GCA_964504825.1 uncultured Gaiellales bacterium | reverse complement strand
CCCGGGGCCTTGAGCGCATTCTCGACAGCTTTCTCACGAATCTGAGCCAGTCGCAGCAGCCGGCCGTCTGGGTCAGCGGCTTCTACGGCAGTGGCAAGTCGCACCTTGTGCGCGTGCTTGAATACCTATGGCGAGATATGAAGCTGCCCGGCGGGGAGAGTGCGCGGAATCTGGCCTCCCTGCCCGACGAGGTCAGGGACCATCTCACTGAGCTCTCGACCGCGGGCAAGCGGTTCGGTGGAGTGTGGTCCGCAAGCGGGACCTTGGGATCCGGCAAGAGCGATGCCGTCCGTCTCGCCTTCCTCTCCGTTCTGTTCGAGAGCGCAGGGCTGCCCGAGGAGTACCCCCTAGCGCGTTTCATGATCTGGGCGGCTGAGAGCGGGTACCTCGATGGGGTCACGACGGCCGTGGAGGCCGCTGGCAAGTCGCTCGCCAAGGAGGTACACAACCTCTACGTCTCGCCGGTGATCGCCAAAGCCCTGCTCGAGGCCGACCCCAGCCTCGGCGACTCCATCAAGGACGTTCGAGACCTACTGAAGGCCCAATTCCCGCCGACCACCAAGGACATCACTGATGGAGAGATGTTCGAGGTCATGGACGACATCCTCCGCCTTCAATCGTCTGCCGAGGGCCAGCTGCCGCTCACGCTAGTCATCCTCGACGAGATGCAGCAGTACATCGGCGAGGACAACGACAAAGCCCTCACGGTGCAGAACATCGTTCAGGGATGCTCTGCCCGGTTCAAGAGCCGCGTGTTGCTTGTCGCAACTGGTCAAAGCGCGCTTGTCGCGACGCCGACGCTGCAGAAGCTAACGGACCGCTTTGCCGTCCATGTCGCGCTCTCGGATCGAGATGTGGAATCAGTCGTTCGTGAAGTCGTGCTCCGGAAGCGGCCGGAGCACATCGCTGCCCTCAAATTGGTGCTCGGTGAGGTCAGCGGCGAAATCGACCGGCACCTGGCAGGCACCCAGCTCGGTCCCAAAGCGGCCGATAACCAGGATCTTGTGCCCGATTACCCCCTGCTGCCTACCCGACGTCGTTTCTGGGAGTTGGCACTCAGGGCCATCGATCGCGCTGGGAAGGCCGGCGTACTGCGAACTCAACTGAAGATCGTTCATGAGGCTGCTCGTCACGTCGCGGGCGACCCGATAGGCAAGGTAGTTGGTGGCGACTTCATCTATGAGCAACAGTCACCGGGAATGTTGCAGAGCGGTGTGCTGCTCAAGGAGATCGACGAGCTCATTAGAGGCCTTCGCACAGCTGGACCCGACAGCCAGCTGAAGTCTCGGATCTGTGCATTGATCTTCCTCATCTCCCAGCTTCCGAGCCGGACCCTGGCAGGCGAAACCGGCCTGCGGGCCACAGCTCCGTTTCTCGCCGACCTCCTTGTTGAGGATCTCGCCAACGACGGCGCGATGCTCCGCAAGCGGGTTCCAGGGTTGCTCGATGAGCTCGTAAATAGTGGTCGTCTAATGCGAATTGACGACGAGTACCGGCTCCAGACCGAAGAAGGCGCCGAGTGGGAGAAGGACTACCGGAGTCGCCTCGCGGCGATCCGAGACGACCCGAGTCGAATCGCCCAGCTGCGCAATGAGCGGCTCCTGCGCGCCGTCGACGCCGCTATCGGTGGGGTCAAATTGTGGCAGGGGATCAGCAAGACGCCACGAAGAATTGAGCAGCATTGGGGCCAGGACGAGCCGTCGCTGGCTGAGGGCGATGTCCCCGTTTGGATTCGCGACGAGTGGTCTGTTACCGAGTCGGCCGTGAAGCAGTCGGCGGCTGAAGCAGGCGACGAAAGCCCCATCGTGTTTGTCTTTCTGCCGAGGCGGGAGGTCGAGCAGATCAAGGAGGCATTGGCGAGCTACGCCGCAGCGGAGGACGCATTAAGGCGGCCAACGCCGCAGACTGACGAAGGCAAGGCTGCCGAGCGCGCGATGAAGACTCGGCTCGCGGCCGACGACGAACGCCTTGCCTCCGTCCTCCAGGACGTCGTGGCCCACGGACGCGTCTTTCAGGGCGGTGGCGCAGAGGTGACTACCTCGACGTTACGAGACGCCGTTGAGACAGCTGCAAACCGTTCGCTTGTCCGACTCTTTCCGAAGTTCACCCCCGGCGACAGCGCGAATTGGGGGAAGGTCGTCGTCAAGGCTCGCGACGGCGCTCCGGACGCTCTTGATGCGGTCGGACACCATGGTGATCCCATCAACAACGCCGTGTGCAAGGAGGTGCTCGCCGCTGTGAGCGCCGCGGGGACGAAGGGCGCCGATCTACAGAAG
>CAZDGO010000434.1:0-2279 GCA_964504825.1 uncultured Gaiellales bacterium | reverse complement strand
GTCCTGCGTGGAGAGCGGGTTCGACGCGCACAGATAGACCTCGGCCCCACCCGCCTGGAGCGTGCGCATGAGATTGGCGGTCTCAGTAGTCACGTGCAGGCACGCGCCGATGCGTACGCCTTCCAGGGGACGCTCTTTCGCAAAGCGCTCCCTGATTGACCGCAGCACGGGCATCTCCCGTTCGGCCCACTCGATGCGCAACATCCCCCGGGGGGACAACGACAGGTCCTTCACATCCCACGGGACCGCGCCCAGCGACCCTTGTGCCTCGTGCGCTTCAGCCATGCTCATGCACTCCTCTCGAGGCCATTGGATGCCCCGTCCGCTACGTATGCCCCCGCGGGCATCTCACACACTCCGTCCACGACCACGATCGCCGCGACCCTGAGCCCCATGTGGGCGGCTAAGATCAAAACAGAGACCAACTCACTACTGACGGCCGGGATGCCGTGCCTCGCCACCACCCCGGCCTCGAAGGCCGTAAGGCGCCGGTCATCGCGCACCCCGGCCACGACGCCCCGAAGCGAGCCGCTCTCCGGCACAACCCCTGCGGCCTCGGGCCGATACGCTCCGGCGACCACCGGGAACCGGGGGCCGAAACGCTCGTCGTTCGGACCGGTAAGAGGTGAGCACCACGTGAGATTCACGTGGTCGGTTACCACAACCGACCGCTCCCCGGCAGCACACCCTCCAGGCACCGCTGTACCGGCGCACACGTAGCCTACCAGGAGTTCGTCACCGGCGAGCGCCTCCCGAACGATCTGCACCTCGGCTCGGCTGAGAGGCCGGCGCAGGTTCCGCGCGCCCCATTGTGAGAGCAGCGCGACCCCGACCTTCGACCCAGCCAGGGCCTCCGCCACGTCGAGCCCCTGTGCCAACGCCTCGGCTCCGGGGCTGAGCAGAACCCTCATACCACCAGACACGGCTGCTTCATGGCACCGGCACCATCCCCGTAGCAGTCTTCACCATCTCATCGAGGCTCAACGAACTGGAGACGGTGTTCGACAACCAATACAGCACGCCGTCAGCTCTCCACCACACCCTTTCGACCTTGCCTCCGAACGTCACTACGGTGTAGGTGACCCCGTTGACCGTGATCTCTTTCCCCGCGGAAGCTGCTGTAGCATCGGTGAAGGTCGTCGCCATCAGCCCAAAAGGTTGATCGGGTTGGGGGGACGCGTACACGACCTTGACGGCACGCTTGAGGCCGTTTGCGGTCGGGATGGAATACGAGCGGCTATCCGCCCGTTTGCTGCCTTCCGGCAGGTATGAGGGAGCCACCAGCGGGATGCCCGACACTGCGCGAAGGGCTACGTACTCGGCCTTGTCGGGGAGATCGTCGATGGTGATGGTGCCCGTGAAGTCCTTGGGCGCTACGAAATCCACACCAAGAACGACGGTGATGGCGTCCACCGACGAATCGACCTCGACGCGATCGCTGCCCAGCGCCCGAGCCACGAGTTTCGCCACTTCCTTGTCGCCCTTGGGATAGACCACCCTTGACGTAGAGATGTCGGCGCTCGAAGCATTCCCCACCGTCCCGATGTCGGCTCCCAAGCCGCGCAGCCAACCCGCCGCTATGGCGGCCTCGCCCTGCCGACCATTGCCATTCCTCACGTCGACCGCGACGCCGGAGAGATCGACCTTCTCGGCAACCGGACCCGCGCCTGCGCCCGCCGTGGTGGTCGGCCCCCCTCCACCCGCGGAGGTACCAGTGGTAGATGAGCCGGACTCGGTGGTAGCAGGCGTGGTCGCTGACGACGCCGGGGGGGTCATCAGTTCGCGCACCGCCTCTCGAATGGCCTCTTCGTCGGCGACGACATACGAGCCACCCCCGATGTCCTCCGTGGTGGCGCTCAGTTCCACCTGCTTCACGCGCCCACCTTGTAGACGCATCCCCCAGACCGCCAGCCTCAGCACCTGTGCCGTGCTCATGTCGGTAGTGACGTTGCGGGCCAGCACGTCGACCAGCGCCGGGATTTTCAGGGCCGCATCCCATTTCGAGACCTGCTCCTTAGCCGCGCGCAGGAAGCGCTGCTGGCGTTGGATGCGACCGAAGTCATTGTTGTCATCATGACGGAAACGGACGTAGTCCAGGGCATTCTCACCGGCGAGAGTCTGGTAACCGGGCCAGAGATTGATGTTCTCGTAGTTCTCGCCCACATAGTAGTATCGTCGATCGACGTCTACGTAGATGCCGTCCAACCCGGTCGTGAGCTGGCGGAAGGCCTCGAAATCGATGTTGACGTAGTGGTTCAGGTCCACACCGGTGACCGACT
>CAZDGO010000433.1:0-2282 GCA_964504825.1 uncultured Gaiellales bacterium | reverse complement strand
GAGGGAGGTGCGCCTGCCGTCGCAGCTCGAGGAGCTCGATGGTCTCATCATCCCTGGAGGCGAAAGCACCACCATGGGCAAGCTCATAGAGGAGTACGGCTTCACCGGTCCGCTGCGAGAGTTCGTGGCCGAAAGCCCCGTCTTCGGTACATGCGCCGGCCTGATCATGCTGGCACGGCGCACCTCGGGCCCCCGAGCAACCCCTTGTCGGCCTGATGGACATGGGCGCGTATCCCGGCGTTTTTATCCGCGCGCCGTGGGTGGAGGAGGTCGGCCTCGGGGTGCAGGCGGTCGCCCGGCTCAAATGACCGAATCGTGGGGGTGCAGCAGGGCCACCTTCTGGGGTCGCCTTTCATCCAGAGCTCACCGAGGACCCTCGTCTGCACGCATACTTCCTCGGACTCGTATCAAGAACGGTTGATCCCACGGGGTCTAGGGTCACAGGTAGCCTGACGTAGCGGCCGGCCCGCTGTAGCGCTCACCTTGAGAACCGCGTTTCCCTTTGCCCCGGAGACGGAGCGTCTCGGGTGACGGGACGAGCTTCCTTCTCAAAGGTTGGAGCCTTCAGGAAAGCCGGGGCGGCCACCGCGCGGGTGCGAATGGAAGCATGATCACGGTGTTGCTCATTCCGTCAAGGCGAGGGGATGAAAGAGAGCGCCGGTAGATCGGCCACGAAGTCGTCCGGGTAGACATTATCGAGGGGACGCTCGACGTCGCGGAAGGGGAGCGGTGCCCTTCCTTCATTCACCTCGAGGGCCAAGTTCAGGTCGATCATCTTGGCAAACTGGGCCCGCTACAGGCTCTCATTCGGCCCGAAGTAGAAGAGCGCGGCTCCGGGAGGTTGCTCGCGCCCGCTCACGATCCCGGCCTCACCCGCCGACCCAAGGGGGAATGCCCTGCCTGGCGCTCGTCCGCCCGGCAGGGCGGCGGTCGGCCGGGATCTCGACCGCACCTTGACATGCGGTTCGGGAGACCATATAGTTTATTTTGATAGATACTGGATTTCCAGGGGAGCCCTAACCGGGCTGAGAGTGTGGCGTTGCCACAGACCCTCTGAACCTGATTCTGGGTAATACCAGCGAAGGGAGACGAAATCGAAACAGCCGAGAGCCGTGGAGCGTCTGATGCGCGCCGCGGCTCTTTTTTGTTATTTCGGCGCCCGGTTGTTCGAAGGAGAGACGATGAAGCTCACGGTCAATGGCAAGCTCGAGGGGCTCGCGGAAGAGATGTCCATTGCCGAGTTCCTCCGCTCGAAGGCGGTGCGCGAGGAGCTCGTCATCGTGGAGCACAACCTGCGGGTGGCCGAACGTGCGGAGTGGCCCACCACCGTTCTCAGGGAGAACGACCGGCTCGAGGTAGTGCAGCTGCTGGGTGGAGGCTAACATGGAAAGGAACGGGCGCTTGGACGACACCTTTGCCCTTGGCGGTCGGGAGCTCACCAGCCGGCTCTTCATGGGCACTGGCAAGTTCACCTCCTACGAGCTCATCCCGGAGTCCATCTGGGCGTCGGGGGCGCAGGTGGTCACCGTCGCGCTGCGGCGCATGACCTTCGACGCCCCCCAGGAGAACATGGTCAGCTACCTCCCCGAGGGCTCCATCCTGCTGACCAACACGTCCGGCGCCCGGACAGCCGAGGAGGCGGTGCGCATCGCGCGCCTCGCCCGGGCGGCAGGGTGCGGCGACTGGATCAAGATCGAGGTCATCACCGACCAGAAGCACCTCTTTCCCGACAACTACGAGACCCTCAGGGCCACCGAGATCCTGGCCGCCGAGGGCTTCGTCGTCCTGCCCTACATCGTCCCCGATCTTATGGTGGCCAAGAAGCTCGTGGAGGCGGGAGCCGCGGCGGTCATGCCCCTTGGTGCACCCATCGGCAGCAACCGCGGCCTGCGTACCCGCGATCTGGTGCAGGTGCTCGTGGAGGAGATCGACGCGCCGGTGATCGTCGATGCCGGACTCGGCCGGCCCTCGGAGGCGGCCGAAGCCATGGAGATGGGCTGTGCGGCCGTCCTGGTCAACACGGCCATCGCCACGGCTCGCGACCCGGTCGCCATGGCCCGGGCCTTCGCCGCAGGTGTGGAGGCCGGTCGCCGCGGCTTTCTCGCCGGGCTTGGTCCGGTCCGTCAGGGGGCCGTGGCCTCGTCGCCGCTCACCGGCTTCTTGCGAGACTAGGGCGGTGAGCTTCTACGAGCGTCTCCTGGCTCTGGAGGCCGAGCCGCTGGGGGAGACCCTCGCCCGGGTGACCGCGGCCGACGTCGAGCGGGCGCTGGCCGCGCGCGGCC
>CAZDGO010000432.1:0-2284 GCA_964504825.1 uncultured Gaiellales bacterium | reverse complement strand
GCGGGCCGGCGGCCGATCCGGACGCTCCCTATGTGCGCCTTGCGATTGTCGCCATAGTCCGCGAGCCGACGGAGGGGCGGTGGCTGTTGATCCTCGCCCCGGGTGAGCAGGAATTCTGGGGCCCCCCAGGCGGCCGGGTGGAACGGGGTGAGAGTCTCCTGGACGCCCTGCATCGGGAGCTCATGGAGGAGGTCGGGTTGCAGGTGCTGACGGCGGGCCCGTGCTACGCCTACGTCACCATGCACAAGGGTGAGCGCACGGTGGGAGTGCACATGGCCTGCCGCACAGCAGCGGCTGCGCCACCGGTACGCTTGGATCCCGCGGAGGCCGCGGACCACCGCTGGGTGACCGCTGAGGAGTGGGTACAGATGGCGCATGGGGGTCTCACGCCGTGGGATCCCGATGATGTGGTGCGGGTGACCACCCTGGCCGGCGCGTTGTTGGATATAGCCTGAGATCCGAACCGCCCGGGCACCTAGCAGGGTTTCAACAGCCTCCTAGTGCCGCGGCTTATCACGAGGAGGAGAGAGTGGATAGAGAAATCGCGCTGAGCCTGGTCACGGAGCGTGTCGCCAACGAGAATCTGGTCAATCACATGCTGGCGACCGAGGCCATCATGGCGGCGCTGGCCGACCGGTTCGGGGAAGACCGCGGGCGCTGGGCTGTGGCCGGCCTCGTGCACGACTTAGATGCGGCAGAGACCGCGGAGACCATGGAGGTGCACGGCCTGCGCACGGTCGAGTGGCTGCGGACCGCGGGTCTCGAAGACCCTGAGATCCTCCAGGCTATCCGGGCCCACAACCCGGCGAACGGATCCATCATCGAGTCGCGCTTCGACCGGGCATTATTCTCTGCCGACCCGTTGACAGGGCTGATCACCGCAGCCGCCCTCATCCGCCCCGAGAAGAAGCTGGCCCTCGTGGAGCTGAAGAGCCTGAAGAAACGATTCAAGGAGCCGTCGTTCGCCCGCGGTGCGCGGCGGGAGGACATCGCGACCTGCGAAGAACTGGGCATCCCGCTCGATGAGTTCTTGGCCCTCGGCCTCGAGGCCATGAAGGGTGTTGCCTCGGAGATCGGACTATAGGTGGTCGAAGTGGTCGGGTCTGAGTCCCGAGAGGTCGTCGTGGGCCAGGGTACGGTCGATGCTCGCGATCAGGGCCTCGCGGTCGGCCGGTAGCCGACCTTGTAGGGGCAGATAGTTCGTAATGTGGTCGGACACGAGGGTCACCGGCACGTCGATCCGCTCGAGCAAGGCGCGGACCTCCAGCAGTGCTTCCCTCGCGCCGGCCTCGACGAAGTCGCCGCGGCGGCGCTGGCGCCAGAGAGGCGTGTCTTCTTGGATGTAGAGGGTGCGGGGCCGGACGATGTCGGGCTCGATCGCGTTGATGGCCGCGGCGGTGGCTCGGGCATGGTCCTGGGAGCGTTCCCGGCCCCCGAGCCCGATCAGCACGTAGAGGCTTACGGGGAAGCCGGCGTCCTTGAGCGCGCGGCCGGCTGCGATCATCTCTGCCGCGGTGACGCCCTTCTTCACCCGGCGCAGTGTCTCATCGTCGCCGCTTTCCAGGCCCAGATAGATCACCGAGAGGCCCGCTGCTCGTAGCGCTCTGAGTTCGGCCGGCGACTTCGCCTCCCCGAGACCGGGCTGGACGCCGGGGGCCAGGTAGCGGGCCCCGCCGTACATGCCCACGTGCTCGAGTTCAGGGAATAGCCGCCGGGCGTGACCGAGGAGCGAGAGCAGATGGGCGGTTGGTAGTGATATGGTGTTGCCGTCGGCCAAGAAGAGGGACGGCACGTGAGGGTACGCTTCGCGGGCGGTTTCCAGATCGGCGAGCACATCATCCAGGGGACGGGTGTGGAACCGCCGGTCCTTGTACATGCCGCAGAAGGTGCACCGGTTCCAGGGGCAGCCGACCGTGGCTTGGATGATGAGGCTGTGCGCCTCGCAGGGAGGTCGATAGATCTGGCCTTCGTAGCGCAGGAGGCACCTCCTCTCCATCGCGCCCTGTCGGCGAAGCGTCATTCTGAAACGAGCTCTCAAGCTAGACCCGCGGCGATTGTAGCAGTCGCCTCTGCGGGTGGATGGTTCGCCGGGGCTGGGCGCGGTATTCTTGAGCCTGCGGAAGGATCGTCCGACGGAGGAAGGTGGGCCATTGGAAGGCGGTGGGTACGCGAGGGCGCTGGAAGAGGCGCGCAGGGAGTTCGCCTCTGGCACGCCCCACGTGATGGCGAACTCCGCAGGGGCGGTGTTCGCGGCTCAGGCCGCCGGGCCGGCCGCGCTCGACCC
>CAZDGO010000431.1:0-2292 GCA_964504825.1 uncultured Gaiellales bacterium | reverse complement strand
CCCCCCTATACCGGCCTTTCTCGCCCCCCCGAGAGAGGCCGGATTCTTTTTCTCAAGGAGCGGCTCGAGTCGCGCGCTCCGGAGGACGGGGCCGGCTAGATCTCCCACACGTGGTCCGGCGCAGCGGTGATCAGCTCGAGTCCGCCGTCCGCGACGCGCCACGTGTTCTCCACCCCCACGGCTCCTCGCCCGGGGAACACCAGTTTGGGCTCAACCGCGACCACGTTGTCGAGAGCCAGGCGACGGTCGGTGCCGCGGGCCAGTAACGGCACCTCGTCGATCTCGAGGCCCACTCCGTGCCCGATGAAGCTCACCTGGTTGGGTGCCGCCCCCATGAACGCCTCGCCATAGCCGAACGCAGTCGCCTCGGCCAGCGCGGCGTGGTAGACATCGCCGCACGACGTTCCCGGAAGAGCCGTGCGCCGCACCAAGTCCTGGATGCTCATGCAGGCGTCGTACGCCTCGCGGAACTCCGTGCCAAGAGTGCCCAGACACAGCGTGCGGGTCTGATCGACGACGTAGCCATCCGCGGCGCCCGCCACATCGAGCACGATAGGCTCGTTCCGGCAGATGGGCCTGCGCCCGGCCCCCTGTGCCACCGCGGGCGTCAGGCCCCGGCCGCCAAGGGGAGCGTCCATGTACGAACCCACGGCCGCGTCGGGGCCGGCGAACACGTGCGCCAGCACCATCTCTTGTCCGAACGCCCGGAATCGCACCACGCCCTGGTGGCCCAGCCGACGCAAGGTAGCCTCCAGGTGCGCCGATACCTCAATCTCGGTCATGCCCTCACGGATGAACGCCGCAGCCTCCCGCAGAACCCCGTCCGCCTGAACCGCCGCCTCGGCCAGCAAGGCCAGCTCGAATGCGGACTTGACCGACCGAACCTCGCGCACCGCGGTGGAACAGTCGGCGAACGTTGCTTCCGGGAAGAGCACCTCGTAACGGCGGAAGTGGACTACGGGGAGCACGTCGAGTTCCAGACCAACCGTCGCCGCCGGCGCGACCCCGAGCCTCGCGAGAGCATCCGGGAGCGCGCGCAGGCTGTCCAGAGGTTCGATGTGAGGGAGCAACGACTCCTCGAGGGCCCGGGAGAGATTCCTGCGCACAAGCAGCAGCGGTTCGCCTTGGGCCGGCACGATCAGGTGCGCCTGCTGTAGGGTGCCCGTGAAGTAGTAGAGGTCGACCGGCTGGACTATCAGAGCCACATCGATGCCCTGCGCTCGAAGGCCTCGCTGCAGCCCAAGGCGGCGGCGTTCGAGTTCAGCGCGGGGAACCAGTGCCACGTCAGGCCGCCTCGAAGACATCCAGGCCTGCCACCGCGCTACTCGACACGCGGCCGTCTTGTTCCAGAATCTGCAGGTGGCCGTAGACCTCGCGCCCGGCAAGGAAGACATGCCCCGGCTCGACTCCGGGAAAGAGTCGGGTGGCGATCTCGAAGACGGTCTGCCCGTCGCCGGCCGCCGCCCGGACTACCTCCAGCCGTTCGTGGTGGTGTATCAGCACCTCTGCGACGCGACCCGCGGCGTCGCCGAACGGAGCGCCGTGTCCCGGCAGCACAAGTGCGGGCCCCAGTTCGAGCACCCGCGCCAGCGAGGCCACGTAGTCGGCCAAACCACTGCGGGGTGGCGTCTCGAGTGTATACAGACCGGGGTTCGGAGTGATATCGGGCAGCAGGTGATCGCCCGCCAGCAGCACGCCATCGCTCGGCCGATGCAGCCCGATGAGCCCTTCAGTGTGACCGGGCAACTCGCGCACAACGAACGGCGGCCCGAAGCCATCCAGCACATACCCCTCGTCTACAGGCTGTGCTCCGGGCAGTGACGTAGCCGCACGAAGCAGGCCCAAGATGAACTTCTCGATACCTTCCCGCGTCTCCGGAGGCACCCCCCACGAGAGCAACAGATCGACGGCCACGGACCTGTACTGCTCGAGGTGGCTCTGGAGGTCGGTCAATTTGTGCACCTCACGGCGACCGGTCACGACCCGAGCGGCCGGGAACTCGTCCGCCAGCCCATGGTGATCGACGTGGCCGTGGCTGATCACCAGCAGGTCTATATCACCTGGGGCCAGACCGAGAAGACCGAGTCCGCCGATCAGGTCCTCTCGCGCGATCGAGTTCGCGGGCCCCGTGTCGAAGAGCCCCACGCAGTCGCCCCGGAGCACGTAGGCGTTGGTGGGCCCGGTGCCGAACGGGCTATGCACGGCTATGCGAAAGACGCCCTCAGCGACTTCGTCGAGACCCACACTTCCCCCTCCACCGGCCGAGCCGCACCCAGGCGTGCGTGGCTCCCC
>CAZDGO010000430.1:0-2295 GCA_964504825.1 uncultured Gaiellales bacterium | reverse complement strand
GTCGAGACGATCTTTGGGCTGACCAACGTGGTCGGAGCCGTGCAGGTGTCAACTCTTTCGCAGAGTGCGCTGGTGGTGACCTCGCGGACTTACGACAGCCGCTTCGGCGGGACGGTCGGACAGTTCACGGCTGCTGTCACCCCGGACCAGGCGGCAGGGGTCGGGGACCGTGCTCTTCAAGTGCTTCAGCTCGAGGAGTCGAGCCGGTTCCGCACCAACCTCGGACTGGCCGGGGTCAGTGGCAGTGGCTCGGTCGAGCTGGAGATCACGGCCGTCGTGCCGGAAGCCAGAGTGGCCCCGGTGCTGCGGCTCACCCTCGCCCCCAACGAGTTCCGGCAGATCGGACGGATCCTCTCGCAGATGGGTCTGAGCGATGCCTACAACACGCGTCTGTCGATCAAGGTGATGAGTGGAACCGGCCGAGTGACCGGCTACGGCGCGGTCATCGACAGCATTACCCAGGATCCCTACAACGTGCAGGCGCAGTAACCGGCGGCTGAATCTCTCAAGCCCCTCTCCCGCCCGGGGGAGAGGGGCTTTTCATTTTCCCCGCCGTGTAGCGCAGGCGTCTCGCCTGCCTTGTTCTCCCCCGCCCGCCCGAAAGGCAGGCGGGACGCCTGCGCTACACGGGCTGGCTGGTCGATCACTCGGCAACACGCCCGAAGGCAGCGTGAGACGCCTGCGCTTCACGTGGACTAAAGTCAGCGCGCATGAAGCGTTCAACGAAGAAGCAGTCTGACGAGTGCTCCGAACGCGACGACCGTATCGTGGCGTGGATTGCGCTCGCTGCTCTTCTTGCGGTCACACTGATCGGGCTCGGCCCGGCGATCATCGGCAGCAGGACCTTCACCTACCGCGACATCGGGACCACCCACCGGCCGGCCCACCAGATCTTCCCTTCGCTGGGTGAAGCGTCGCTCAATCCCCACGCATCCTTCGGACAGCCATACAGCACGAATCCGAACCTCGTACTCCGCTATCCCTTTCCCCGGTCACCACGATGGTTTGCAGCGCACATCGTCACGCACCTGGCGATCTGCCTGGCGGGAATGTTCTTCTTTCTCCGCAGGCTCGGTGTCACGCGAGCGGCGGCGATGATGGGAGCGGGATCGTTCGTCCTATCGGGCTACGTGATGTCGTCCGCATCCTTTCTGAACGGGATCACCACGCTGGCGTGGACCCCATGGGTCCTGGCTTTGGTGCTTCCACCATCCACGAGATTGCGGAAGTTCCGCGTGAGGAGCGACTGGAGATTCACCGGGGGAAGGGGCCAAGGGGCTCAGGGGCCAAGGGGCCAAGGGTCCGGGATGAAAGATCATCTCCTTGGCCCCTTGGCCCCTGCGTCCCTCGGCCCCCTTCGTCTTCCGAATCACACCGCGGCACTTTTTGCGGCAGTCCCGATCGGTCTTCTTTCGCTCGGCGGGGAGCCGGTCCTGATCGTCCTGACCCTGCTCGTGGCCTTCGCCACCGCTGCCTCGTATGGCGGCACGAAGGGGTCGCTACAATTCCTTGCGGCAGGACTCCTCGCGCTGGCGATCACATTCCCCATTCACTGGTCGACCTGGCAGGCGGCTCGCGATTCAACGCGTGTGGTGACCGGGTTTTCGTTCGAGGCGGCAACGGCGGCTTCGCTTCATCCCGCCCGCCTCCTGGAATGGGTCGTTCCCTATCTGTTCGGCCGCGTCGACCGGATCCTCAAGGGAGCATGGTGGGGATTCAAGGTTTCCTCGAATCAGTCCCCGCTCATCCCGTCGCTGGCGGTGGCCCTGACCGCGCTGATCTTCGCGGCGATCGCCCTTGCAGGCCGGCAAACACGAGGGACCAGGTTCTGGATGACGATCGGCATGGTCTCCCTGGTTCTCTCCCTGGGTGGTTATCTTCCCGGCAGCCGGCAGCTCTTCTCCTTTCTGCCCTTTCTTGGTCACGCCCGGTATCCGCTCAAGTTCTTCATGGTGACGGTCCTGGCGGTCAGCGTCCTCGCCGCGCTCGGTTTCGATCGCTGGTGGCGCGGTGAGATCCCGGCCTCGACCCTTCGGAAGTTTCGTTCCGCTGCGGTGGTGCTCGGCGGGTTGTCGCTGGTGCTCGCTCTGGCAACTCTCCTCCGGCCGACGGCGGTGAGGGAGCTGCTCGTTGCTCGATGGTGGGACCCCGCGTGGAAGATCTCTCCCGGGCTCGTTCTCGATCCGATCGTCTCGTGGGCGGGATGGAGACTCGGTTACCTTGCAGTGCTCCTGCCGGCGGTCGGATGGTTGCTGGGTTTGCCCAATCCAAAATCCAAAATCCAAAATCCAAAAT
>CAZDGO010000429.1:0-2297 GCA_964504825.1 uncultured Gaiellales bacterium | reverse complement strand
CTCGGACAGGCGGGGCAGGTCGATGTAGGGCTTGAGCGGCGGCTCCAGGTTGAGCACTTCGACTGCTTCGGCGATGTTGACCGCGGAGTCGCCCATGCGCTCGAGATCGGTGGCCATCTTCATCACCGCCACCAGGAAGCGCAAATCGCTCGCCGCCGGCTGGCGCAGGGCGAGGACCAGGCTGCAGGCCTCGTCGAGCTCTTTTTCCAGCAGGTCGACTTCGCGGTCGCTCTCGATGACGGCTTCCGCGTGCACCGCGTCGCGCTCGACCAGCGACTGCATCGAACCGGCGATCATCCCCTCGACCAAACCGCCCATGCGCAGCAGGTTCTGGCGGATGCGGTCGAGATCCTGGTCGATCTGTCGTTCCATACCGGAGACTCCTCGCGTACAAGGCTAACAGAACGCCGGGGCAGCGCTAGTCCGCTCCCCGGCGCAAAGTGACACACCAACATCCCACATCAGGGTCCTGCCGCGGTGGCGCTCGGTTCGCAGACCTCGGCGCCACCGCCGTGTTTGCCGGTCTAGAAGATCAGCTGCAACTGCAGGCGAAACTCCTTGAGCTTGGTGCTGACCGGCCGGCTGGACACTACCGAGTTGGTCTCGATCTCGCGATAGTCGGCCTGCAGCTTGTGGTTGTGCTTGTCGAAGTACCAGCTCGCCGCGACTCCAGTCTCGGTCTGATCGGTATTGGCGGCGGTGTCCGGCAGGATCTCCGAGAGCCGGCCGGCCAGTTCGAACTTCTTGTTGGGAAACAGGTATCCGACTTGAGCGATATAACCATCGGTGTCCACCTTGGCGGCAGCGACACGCTTCGATTCTTCGGTGTAGTACTCGCCGATGGCGTTGAAGCCCTGGATCTTGAAGCCCGCCTCGACGCCGAAGCGGTCTATGTCGGTCTCGGTCGCGCCGGTGCCGGTGGTGTTTTGCAGCGCGCTGCCACCGAGATAGAGCTTCGGGGTGACAGGATAGTCGAGCGCGCTCTCCTCCAGCTTGTACTCGCCCAACGGCGTCCACACCACGCGCCCGACCGTCATGAACTCCTTGTTGTCGTTGGTCGCCTGGTTGATGCTGTTGCCGTTGTAAATGCCCGTGTTGTACTCAAGAGTCTTGCCAGCGTTGACGCCGAACAACCCGAGGCCGATCTGTCTGGCGGGCGCGAACCTGCCGGAAGCGATCGACCGATCCACGAACTGCTGGCGACCCGAGGAAGTCAGCTCCTGGCGGCCGAAGTAAGCCTTGTCCTGGCCGGCCATCACGGTGGCCATGGGGTATTTCGCGTACCAAACTATGGCGTCTTCGAGGATCGGTCCGCGGAATCGCGTCTGGCCCACCGTGGTGCCGCTCTGCGCAACGTTGCTGACCACATTCTCACCCACCCAATTGGCCTGCAACTTGAACTTCCAGATCCCGCCATAGGCCGAACCCTCGATGGCGGTCTTCATCCGTCGGATCCGAAACGAACCGATGGTATCGCCGACTGCTGGGTTGCTCTGGGTGAACAGCCCCTGCACGCGGTTGGAGATCTGTACCGTGCCGGCCTTCATCACGAGGTTGGTCTTGCCATCCTTGTAGAAGACGCGATCGTCGAACGACTTCTGTGGCTTGGGCGTCGTGCGGTCATAGCCGGGCAGGTTGTGCTTGAACAGGTACAGATCGATCGCCGTCTCGTTCTCGGCGACGATCGTGACGCCGTTTGCGCCTCGGCCGATCAGCGTGATCGCGATGCCCATCTCGCCGCCTGCGGACCATTCCTGGTAGCGCTCCGGCGTGTTGAACACGTAGACGCGACCGTCCTTCTCGACCTCCATGTAGTACAGACCCGCGACCTGCGCCTGCACAGCGCCCGCCGTGAGCAGCGCCAGCACCGCCAGCACCATCAGCAGGCGGGCCCCAATGTAGTTCTTCCGCATCTCCGACTCCCCTTTTTCGTCAGTTGAATGGACTGGTCGCATGAACCGGGTCTGGCTCCGCGGCTGAGTGGCCGTGGACCTGCTCTGCGTTGGCGCAACGATAGGTCGCACCCGCGGACGAACCTGCGGCGCGCTTGTGACAGGCGTGCGACACCACGCTGGGGGACCGCGCTCGGATAGAATCCCGCGCCAGCGACGCCATGAGCCACCCCACGCTCCCCACCCTCGACGTCGAGGCCCTGGCGACCCTCGCCAAGCGCTTTGGCGAGCGCAAGATGCACGAGGAGGCCGCCGAGCTTTTCCGGTTGGCTTTGCACCTGGATCCCAAGAACATGGGGCTGCGCCTCGCGCTGGCGCAGGCGCAGCGACTCCAGCGCCAAGACA
>CAZDGO010000428.1:0-2301 GCA_964504825.1 uncultured Gaiellales bacterium | reverse complement strand
ACTGCCCGCCGGCAAACCCGCGACCCTCGCGGTCGTCCAGGAGTGGCTCCAGGCCCAGAAGCTCGATCTCATCCAGTACGACCTGAACTCACTCCTGGGCTACGCCAAGAACGGCAAGGTCTCGCAGGCGGTGGTGGACGCGTTCAAGAAGGCAGCGGCAATGCAGGCCGACATCAACGCCAGCCAGCACCGCATCAACGACTTTGACCAGGAACGGCAGGCCATCGACGCCGACCAGAACCGGATCCGCCAGAACATGGGCTCGATCGACCGCCAGAGCGAGTACTACACCCGCCTGCTCAAGAAGCTCAACGACCAGGAAACCAGGCTGGAAGAAATCAAGACCGCCCGCGATGAGGAGCAGGCCAGGCTCAACGGCCTCCGCGAGGGCCTGGCCGCCTACCTCCGCGACTTGGATGTGGAGTAACGCGGCCACGCCTCGTCAGCCGTGGAGCGGCGCCAGAATATGGCCCGGGGCGCAGGCCCCGGGTAGACATAGGCTTGCATTGTAAAGCCTCGAAGGGCCCGAAGGGGCGAAAGATGGCGCGCCCGGCTGTTCCCTGTTCGAACTTTCCGCGCCCCCGATGTAGGCTGTCGCCTCTTCTGGAGACGAAACCATGCCGCGCCGATGCTCATTCGCGTTCCTCGATGTCATCCCCTCAGCCCGCAAGTCGCCGGCGCGAGGGCGCGACTTCCGCATCGCTCAGCGTAACGATCATGCTGATTTGGAGCTGCTCGTCCGGGGTTATGGCCCGCTCGGCGATGCGCCACACGAGGTCTTGCCGCTCCGTATGGCGGAGGTGCTCGAACTCGGGCGCCGTCACGGTCACACGGTATAGCCGCGTGCCGCGCACCCGTTCGACCGTAACGGTCGGCGTAATCCCCGCTTTGGGAAGGCTCGCCTCCAGGGCGTGAGTCAGCGTGATGATGAAGGCGGGAAATCTCATCGGAGGAACTCCATCAGTTCGGAAGCCTGGGCGACCATTATACCGGCATCCTCGATAGTGGCGGAACGCGGCGAGTATCGGACGTGGATGGTCCACGCCAGAACGCCGCGCAGCGCACGATCCGGGCGGCTCCGTCCGGCGCGCACCCGAGCCGAGATGAGCGCCTGGCGACGGGGGAGGGCGCCCCATAGTGCCTCGAGGTCGTGGTCACGATACACGAGATTCCAGAGCCGCCGGTTCGCCCCGGAGAGATGCCGTGGTGTGTGCACACCCCGAAGGAACGGGTACTCTGCAAGGGCGCACGCCTTCAGCGCCAGGTCAAGGGCCAGCCCCGCAAGGTAGATCGAGCCGTTCGCGTGCCGGTCGTCGCCGGACGCCCGCAGGTACTTGGCATCGAACAACCTGGCGCTGGCGACCGCGCGCGCTTCCCCGGGCGTCAGGTCCGGCCGCACAAAGATTGCGCTCAGGGGTGTGAGGTCCATCGTCTTGTTGCTGGCGATCCATACGGCCAAGCTTTCCGGCCGATGTTATCGCGGCGTAGATCAATGCCGCCTGCTATGTCTTCCATCGGCATGACTGCCCGGCTTTTTGCCGTATCCCGTACCCGGGAAGGACTCGCGACAGAGGCTTTTTTCGACCCGTCTTCTTTGCCCTGCTCGGTCTACTCGGAACCGACACGGGCCTCGGAGGTGAAACAGGGCTGGAGGCGAATCGAGCCTGGCCTGCGGCTTGCCTCACAACTCGAAGCGTGTCCTGCAACCATGCTTCAAGGCGCGCGAGCCGGCTTCGCCCGATTTGGTTGTTGATCCAATCCGGGCCGACTTCCGTATCGAGCGGAGGGCCACGACGTATAGTCTCGCGCAGTTGACTCAACAAAGACCGCAGCGTTGCCTCCGCCTCCGCGCGACGGCGGACCTGTTGCACTTTGTAGTCCTCATACGATCCCAGCTGCCGCGGCGGCTCAAACCGCACCGGGCGAGGGCGCTGGCTAACCTTCTTCGCTTTGTTCATCTGTGCGATGTACCTCCCCATGCCAGCGGGTGCAAAAACTGACATCAACCCTTCGCCTTCACCCGTTCCTTCACCGAGCGCCGCCGCTGAAGCTCCGCATCGACGAACCCCTGGATCTCGCCCCGCAGAACCCGCTCGTAGTCGCTGGCCTCGAAGCCGGTGCGGTGGTCTTTGACGCGGTTGTCGTAGAAGACGTAGGAGCGGATCTGGGTGCCCCAGCCGCGCTCCACCGCCCCGCCGGTGGCGGCGCTCAGCTCCTTTTCCCGCTTCTCTTCGGCGAGAACCTCCAGCTTGGCCTGGAGGATGGCCATCGCCTGCTTCTTGTTCTGCGGCTGGTCGCGGT
>CAZDGO010000427.1:0-2312 GCA_964504825.1 uncultured Gaiellales bacterium | reverse complement strand
AGAAGATTGCTCGGCTTCCGCTCGACTTCCCCCGCACAGCAAGCGTGTGTCGGCTTCGGAATCATCGAAGCCGACATTCTTCTCCCCTGCCCCGCCAGCGCCATTCGGCCTCCGCGGGGCGCCGGTGGTGACAGCACCACGCTGTCGCCAACCGAATGGAGGAAGAAATGTCGAAGCTTATCGATACCCAGCTCGTGCTGCTGAGTGCCGCTGCGCAGCGCGACGACCGCATGCTGGTGCCGCCCGGTCACCTGAAGGGGCCGGCCGCCACCAAGATCCTGAAGCCGCTGTTGCATAACCGGTTCGTCGAGGAAGTGCCGGCTAAGAACGGCTACCCAATCTACCGGCGCGATCCCGACGCAGGTCCGATCGCCTTGCGGGTTACGGACAAGGGCCTCTCGGTCATCGGCGTCGAAACACGAAAGCCGATGGCCATCCTCGAAACCACCAAAGAGGCAGCGTCCAAGAAGGGCCCGCGAAAGTCCGAGCCGAAGAAGCCCAAGGCCAAGCCGAAGTCGGCACCGGCCACGCGCGAGCGTGGATCGATGGCGAAGGCAAGCGGACCAGATCAGAAACGCGGGTCGGCGCCCAAGAAGGTGGTGGCCCAGTCCGGGGCGAAGCAGGCTCTCCTGATCGAGATGCTTCAGGTCAAGCGCGGCGCCAATATCGACGCCATCGTCAAGGCCACTGGATGGTTGCCGCACACCGGCCGCGCCATGATCTCGGGCCTGCGCAAGGCGGGCTTCAAAATCGAGGTCGAGCGGGCGGAGGGCCAGAAGACCGTCTACCGCATCGTGGGCGGCCCGAAAGGGACGGCGAAGGCGCGGCGATGAGCGTCGTGGCTCACCGCGTTGATCCCGACACCTTGGAAGACGAGATCGCGCGCTTGCGCGATC
Source organism: uncultured Gaiellales bacterium (assembly GCA_964504825.1). Classification (GTDB taxonomy): domain Bacteria; phylum Actinomycetota; class Thermoleophilia; order RBG-16-64-13; family RBG-16-64-13; genus JAJZQZ01. The sequence continues at coordinate 1,416 of CAZDGO010000427.1, read as the reverse complement.
TCGATCTCCATGAACTGCGCAAGCGCTGGCTCGGCCTCTATGGCCGGCCAGCGCCCAAGCTCTTCCGCCGCGGGCTCCTAGTCCGAGCCATCGCCTATCAGATGCAGGTGAAGGCCTATGGCGGACTCTCGGAGGCGACCAAGCGCCGGCTGCGAGAGATCGCCGAGGCCGTCCGCAACGGCAAAGAGGAGTCCGTTCTCAGCGATCCTAGGATCAAGCCCGGCACTCGGCTGATCCGGCTATGGCAGGACAAGACCCACACGGTCGAGGTCCTGCAGGATGGCTTCGAGTGGGAGGGTCGCAAGTATCCATACCTCTCAGCGATCGCCAAGGCGATCACCGGCACCAACTGGAACGGCTACACCTTCTTCGGCCTCAAGCGCCGGCCCCTCAAGAACAAGAACGCTGTCGGACCGCGGAGGCCACGCGATGTCTGAGCGCACGAAGCCCAAGACCCTTCGCTGCGCCATCTACACGCGGAAGTCCTCCGAGGAGGGGCTGGAGCAGGATTTCAACTCGCTACAGGCGCAGCGGGAGGCCTGCGAGGCCTACATCACGAGCCAGCGGCACGAAGGCTGGATCCCGATCAAGACCGCCTACGACGACGGGGGCTACTCGGGCGGCACCATAGAGCGCCCTGCCCTGCAGAAGCTCCTCGAAGCCATCCGCACCAAGAAGATCGATGTCGTGGTCGTCTACAAGGTCGACCGCCTCACCCGCGCGCTCTCCGATTTCGCCAAGATCGTCGAGGTGTTCGACGCTCAAGGCGTCTCATTCGTCTCCGTGACCCAGCAGTTCAACACCACGAGCTCCATGGGGCGCCTGACCCTCAACGTCCTCTTGAGCTTCGCCCAGTTCGAACGGGAGGTCACCGGCGAGCGCATCCGCGACAAGATCGCCGCTTCCAAGAAGAAGGGCATGTGGATGGGCGGATTCCCGCCGCTCGGCTATGCCGCCAAGGAGCGGACGCTCGTTCCGGTTCCTGCGGAGGCCAAGATCGTATGTAAAATTTTCGGGCTCTATTTCGAGTACCGCTCAGTGCGAAAGGTCGCGGAGGAACTCGACCGGCTCAAGCTGCGGACCAAGCGGCACCGCTCAAAGATAGACCGGTTGAGCGGTGGACGAATGTTCAGTCGCGGCCACATCTACCGAATTCTCTCGAACCCTCTCTACCTCGGTCAGATCTCTCACAAGGGCCAGCGGTACGCGGGCCAGCACCCTGGAATTATCGGCCGGAACGTATGGGACGCGGCACAGGTCATGCTCGCTGCAAACGGCCACGAACACATGAGCCGATCGCAAGCTGCGGCCCCAAGCCTCCTCGCGGGCCTCTTGTTCGACGAGAACGGCAGCCGCTTCGCGGCCACGCACACTGTCAAGAACGGCAAGCGCTATCGCTACTATGCTGCGCCGTCG
>CAZDGO010000426.1:0-2341 GCA_964504825.1 uncultured Gaiellales bacterium | reverse complement strand
GGATCGCCGTACACCTCGGAGGTCGAGGCCAGGAAAAACGTGGCCTTCTTTTCTTTGGCGAGCCCCAGCGAGTTGTGGGTCCCCAGGGAGCCCACCTTCAAGGTCTGGATCGGCAGCTCGAGATAGTCGATCGGGCTCGCCGGCGAGGCGAAATGCAGCACGTTGTCGATCGGTCCTTCGAGATAGAGCGGCTTGCTGATGTCGTGCCGGATGAACCGGAAATCGGAGTTGCCCTCGAGGTGCGCGAGGTTCGCGAGGTTGCCGGTGAGCAGGTTGTCGACGCAGATGACGCGATGGCCTTCGGCCAGCAGCCGCTCGCACAGATGAGAGCCCAGGAAGCCGGCGCCGCCGGTGACCACCGAGACGGTCATCTGAGGACCTGGGGGATGACCTGGGTGACGACTCGCGACCCGCCCTTGGGCGGAGTCTTCCGGCCCCCGCGAGGCTCGTGCGGATCCGGCACGCCGTCGGCCCGGCCCACGGAGACGTAGTGAAAACCCGCGGCCGCCATCTTCTCGGGAGAGTAGATGTTACGCAGGTCGACGACCAGCGGCCGCTTGAGCAGCGCGCGCAGGCGGTCGAGCTCGAGCTTGCGGAAGAGGTTCCACTCGGTGAGGATGACCAGGCCGTCCGCGCCCTCGGCGGTTTCGTAGGGACCATCGCAGAACGTGACCGCCGGCAGCAGCGGGCGCGCGGCGTCCATCGACGCCGGATCGAACGCCCGTACCGCCGCTCCGCGCGCGAGGAGCCCGTCGATGATGGGCAGCGCGGGCGACTCGCGCAGGTCGTCGGTATCGGGCTTGAACGACAGTCCGAGCACCGCGACGGTGGTCCCTTCGAGACCGCCGAACGCCCGCTCGATCTTGCCGATCATGCGCGCCTTGGTCGCCTCGTTGACCTCGAGCACGGACTCGATGATGCGGAAGTCGAGGCCGTGATCGCGCGCGATGCGCGCCACCGCGCGGGTGTCCTTGGGGAAGCACGAGCCGCCGAAACCCGGGCCCGGGTGCAGGAACTTCGGGCCGATGCGCTGGTCCAGACCCATTCCGCGCGCCACCACCTCGACATCCGCGCCCAGCGCTTCGCACAGCTCGGCGACCTCGTTGATGAACGAGATCTTGGTGGCGAGGAATCCGTTGGACGCGTACTTGATGAGCTCCGCGCTCTCGACGTCGGTGGTCACGAAGGGCACGCCGGCACCGTGGAGCGGCGAGTAGATGTCCAGCATCACCTCGACGGCGCGCGGATCGCGGGTGCCGATCACGACGCGGTCCGGATGCAGGAAATCCTCGATCGCCGAGCCCTCGCGCAGGAATTCGGGGTTGGAGACCACCGCGAAGTCGTGGACGCGGCCGCGGCCCTGTTTGACGATCTGCTCGATCATCTGGCCGGTGCCGATCGGTACCGTGCTCTTGGTGACGATCACCTTGTAGCCGTTCAGGTGCTCTCCGATCGACATCGCGACCTGCCGCACGAAGCTGAGATCCGCCGAGCCGTCCGGGAGCGGCGGCGTGCCGACGGCGATGAACACCGCCTGCGCGGCCTCGATGGCGGGACCCAGCTCGGTTTGGAACTGGAGGCGCCCCTCGGCCATGTTGTGCCGGACGATCGCCTCCAGGCCGGGCTCGTAGATCGGAATCTCGCCGCGCCGCAGGGCCGCCACTTTGGCAGCGTCCTTGTCCACCCCGGTCACCTGCATGCCGAAGTCCGCTAGGCACGCCCCGGTCACCAGTCCGACATAGCCGCTACCCACGATACAGATCTTCATCGGCGCCGAACCCTATCGGACCGGTGGAGTAAGGGCAAGGATGTGCAGCCACTGCCGACCCAGCAGCCTCATTTCCGGATTCCAGCTACCAGGCGAAGGATCCGGGGGCATACTGCATCTTAGAGAGTGGACCGGCCGTCGTGGATTTGCTGGCGCCGGGACTCGAAGGAGCTGCCGAGGTCAGATGAGCATCACGAAAGCGGAACAGGCCCTGGTGGGCAGGATGCTGAACGGGGACGAGGCAGCATTCGAGGAGTTCTGCGCCAGCTATGTGCCGCCGCTGGTGCGCTTTGCCCGGCGGCGACTGGACGGGGATGAAGACCTGGCGAGGGAGATCGTGCAGAACACCGTGTGCAAGGTCATCACGAAGCTGAGCACCTTCCGCGGCGAAGCGGCGTTCACGACGTGGTTGTGCGCCTGCTGCCGCAACGAGATCGCGGCCCACTTCCGACGGGGAGAACGGCAGGGCCGCGAAGTCGAGTTGAACGAAGACGAGCTCGAAGCGGCCGGTCCGGAGCACTCCGTGGAAGGCCCGGAGGGCGGCTTGTTGCGCCGGGAAAGTGCCGAGCTGGT
>CAZDGO010000425.1:0-2343 GCA_964504825.1 uncultured Gaiellales bacterium | reverse complement strand
GCGGCGCACGATCTTCTGATACTGGGGATGCGGCTTGACGCTGGTGACCTCGACGACGACCGTCTTATCCATTTTGTCGCTGACGACCACGCCCTGCCGTTCCCGCTGCTTGCTCTCGCGCTCAGCCGTCATCTAGGACTCCCTCTCATTCATCCGTACGCTCCGCACGGTAAGGATCCGCGCTATGTCACGGCGCACTTGCTGCAGCCGACCTGTGTTCTCGAGCTGACCCGTCGCGTGCTGGAAGCGCAGATTGAACAGCTCCTCACGCGATTGCTTGAGGCGTTGCTCGAGTTCATGGTCGCCCAGCTCTATCAAGTCCTTACCCTTCACCGCCGTCCTCCCGGGCTACGAACTTGCACTTTATGGGGAGCTTGTGCGCGGCGAGCCGGATGGCTTCCTTAGCAAGCTCCTCCGGAACGCCGGCCAACTCAAACATCACACGGCCGGGTTTGACTACGGCCACCCAGGAATCAGGCGAGCCCTTCCCCGAACCCATGCGGGTCTCGGCCGGCTTCTTACTCACCGGCTTGTGAGGGAAGATGTTGATCCACACCTTACCTCCCCGGCGCATCTTGCGGGTGATGGCAATACGAGCGGCCTCGATCTGCCGGTTGGTGATCCACCCCGGCTCGAGGGCCTGCAGCCCGAACTCGCCGAACTGCACCACGACCTGTCCCTTTGATTTCCCGGACATGCGTCCCCGCTGTTGCTTGCGGTGTTTTACTCTCTTCGGTAGTAGCATCGTTCCTCGTCTCCCTGAGGCTCGCGTCCACGGCCTCGGGCGTTGCCACCGGCGCGCGCAAGCGCCCGGTCACCCGTCACTCGTCAACCAGACTCTCTACCAGCTAGACCCATCCCTAGCCGCCACGACGCCCACGACGTTCCTGCGCCACGCCCAGAGGCTCCGGACGCCCGCCCTTCGAGCCCTGAGCGAAGCCTTCGGGCATGACCTCACCTTTGTTGATCCAGACCTTCACGCCGATCTTGCCGAACGTAGTGTTGGCCTCACTAAAACCATAATCGATGTCGGCCCGCAGAGTATGAAGGGGCACGCGGCCTTCGCTGTATCCCTCGGTGCGCGCCATTTCGGCGCCGCCAAGGCGTCCCGCCGACCTCACCTTGATGCCTGAGGCACCTGAGCGCATGGCAGACGTGATCGCCCGCTTCATCGCCCGGCGAAAACTGACCCGGTTGGCAAGCTGCTCCGCTATGGACTGAGACACCAGTCCGGCGTCAAGCTCCGGGCGCTTGATCTCAGCGATATTGACGTGCACGGCCTTGCCGGTCATGTCGTGTATTTGCCGCCGCAGGGCATCCACCTCGGCGCCCGACTTGCCGATGACGATGCCAGGCCGCGCCGTATGAATATCGATCACGATCTTGTTCAGGTCCTTACGGATCACGATCGTCGACAGGCCGGCATGGCCCATCTTCTTCTGGATGTGCCGGCGAATGGCCAAGTCTTCCTTCAGGAAACCGGCGTAATTCCGCTCGGTAAACCACTGCGCCTTCCAGTCATGGATGATGCCCAGGCGCATGCCACCTGGGTGCACCTTTTGGCCCACGAGTTAGAGCTCCTTCCTCTGATCTACAGAGATGGTGATGTGGCTGGTCCGCTTCATGATCTTGCTGGCACGGCCCATGGCCCGCGGTTTGAAGCGCTTGAGAGTCGGCCCTTCGTCCACATAGGCCCAGGCGACATACAACTCGTCGGCCACCAGGTCGTCGTTGTTCTCGGCGTTGGCCACTGCAGAGGCTAGGACCTTGCCCACCACCGGTGCCGCGCCCCGCGGGGTCAGTATCAGGATAGCTCTCGCATCCTTCACCGACTTGCCACGGATAAGCTCGACCACCTGTCGCGCCTTGCGCGGTGCTATCCGCACATACTTCGCTGTCGCGCTGACCATCCGACCTACCTCCTGGTGCGGCGTTCTTTGCCGCCGCCGTGGCCGCGGTACGTGCGCGTGAGAGCGAACTCGCCCAACTTGTGGCCCACCATGCTCTCGGTGATGTATATGGGCACGTGCTTCCGACCGTCATGGACGGCGATGGTGTGTCCCACCATCTCCGGATAGACGGTCGACGCCCGCGACCAGGTCTTGATCATCCGCTTCTCGCCGGTGTCGTTCATGCGCTCGATGCGGCCCATGAGCTTCACCTCGACAAACGGCGGCTTCTTGCTAGATCGTGTCACAGCGGTCGCTACCTCCCTTTACCGCGCCGTCGAATGATGTATTTGTCCGACGGTTTGGTGCCCCGGGTCTTGTGACCCAGCGTCGGTACACCCCAAGGCGTCACTGGGTGACGCCCAGGAGTCGTCGAACCCTCGCCGCCACCATG
>CAZDGO010000424.1:0-2349 GCA_964504825.1 uncultured Gaiellales bacterium | reverse complement strand
TGGACTATCGACGAATACGACTGCCGGAAGAGAGCCTCCACGCTGGCAGGGGTGAGGAGTTGGACTTCCGCTCCTTGGTCATCGCCTTGATCGTCGCTGCCACGGACGTCAGCGCGTTGTGTGACAGAGCGTTTACGCGGATGCCTGCGAGTTGAAACTGGTGACTCCATCAATCGACCCGATCGTATGTTGTGAGTACACCCCGCAGCAGACCGATTTCATGACAAGCGACAGAAAAAACTCAAAAGTCCGAAAGCCTCCTCGTCGCATCGATCGCCCTGCACTCCAACGTGCTCAGCCAGCGCCGATCTGCACTTCTGGGCGGATAACGAGCATTTCATTAGGTGCGCGAGATCGGCACTTCCCGCTCGGGTAGAGGGCAAGCCGAATGCCGTTGTAGGGGAGCCGCTCATGCTTGCCAGGCGTCGCAGCTAGCGGCGGCTAGCGAGGAGCGAGATCATGTCGGCCTGGACATCGAACCCTGCCGCTGCTTGAACCAATAGATCGGCGAAGTCACGGTCGGAGGGTGGGAGGATCTGGGCGCCGTCCACCCCGTTCTGATCGAGGACCCACCGCGCAAGCAACAAGGCGGTCCGTTTATTGCCCTCAGCGAAGCCTTGGGCACGAGTCACCCTGTAGGCAAGCACGGCCGCCGCTTCGGTGGGTTCCTCCAACGCCTCGATGGAGCTCAGGGCCTGCGCCACTCTGTTCAACTCGTCTGGTTCATCGAACTGCTCGTCGTCTCCCCGTACGACCCGGTTGAATTCAACCGCGAGTTCGATGGAGGGACGGTTCAACGGTCGCGGAGGTATGCCAGGAGCTCCCGATACTCGACTAGCCGATCTTTGAGCCAGAGGGCGGCGGCGTCCTCCACGCTGGTCATGGCGACTTCAGATGCCTCACTCATGACGTTTAGCTTACTTTGTGGGCTGTAACGGCACACCCTGGCGATCCGAGCAGATCGGCATTTCGAGGGAAGCTATGGCCGGTTCGCACTAGGTGGCCAGATGCGAGACTGGCGGCGGTGTTCAGCCTGCATGCAACGAAGAAGCTGCTCGACAGGGTGAAAGTGGCCGCGACGCCCCCAGTGTCCGAGCCTACGACTGCACTCGGAAACTGGTACGGCACCGTGCTCTTCTGGAAACCACAGGTAGCCCTCCTGGTCAACGAGCAAACTCTCTATCCGGTCATGATGCCGCTGGCGCCGGCCACGACCCTGATCGCTCGGTTCCCAGATGCATTCCAGCAGTCCTTGGAGGCGGGCGGTGTCCCGGCTGGGTTCATCGAGGCCGAGATCGCCGGAATGGTCGACGGCCAGTATGCCAAGACGGCGAACCGGAGCGTGATCGGGATCATGAACGAGTTCAGCTTCCTCGCCAAGGGGTATCGAGATCATCGGGAACTGACAGATTTGGTGGCCCTCGGCCTGATGCTGGCCGAGACGCCGTGTGGCCCCCTCTACCAGCGTCATGTCAGTCCCGATCGAGAACTCGACGCCGCGGTCGCTGCGTGGTCGGACGTCCAGCCGGGGTGACCGGCTGTTAAGGGCGGCGCCTAGATTCTGACCTATGGCTCGGCGGCTTCCCACCGATGAGGATCGCCTCGAAGCTTTACGCCGGCTGCTGTCAGGGCTGGCTGATGGTGCCGACGTGCACCAGCTGGCCGCGTCGATAGCGCCCCTCCACCCCAAGAACAACACTTTTCCCGGTGAAGTGTTCATGGGTCTCGCCGCCGACGCCCTCGACACTGCGAGCGCCACCCGCCATGAACCGATCCCCTATGCAGGCCTCCGGGAAACCTATCTCCCCGAATGTGAGTTCCGCGGCCGCGACAACCGCAAGATCCAATTCGCGTTTCTGACCAGCGCCGCGTTGCGAGGCGGGCTCGAACCCGATCTACTCGATGAGGTGGCGTGGTGGAGCAAAGACGACTACTGGCAATACGCCCTCTACGCAGCGGTCGCTCTGATTCGCATAGCCGCAGAGCACCAAAAAACGTCGATGGTTGACATCGTCCAACAACTCGCCAAACACCACCGGCTGACGCTGACCTGACCCCAACTCACACGGCGGCGGGGTCCTCAGCACCACCGTGGTGAACGTGAACCACAGGGCATAGGGCCCAGATCTGCCATCCCCCTGGATGCGCAACGCGGCCGGTGGGCTGACCACATTCTGACCACATTCACCCTGATACTCGTCGCTACCGGACGTATCGGGCCGATACCAGCGACCCTCGAATCCCTTGCTAGTAGGCACTTTTCGTCATCTGACGACACGAACCGACACCCCTCTGAACTGACTTTTAATCCCAAGGTTGAGGGTTCGATTCCCTCCGGGCCCACTTTCA
>CAZDGO010000423.1:0-2350 GCA_964504825.1 uncultured Gaiellales bacterium | reverse complement strand
GGCACCGCTCATCAAGGACATGGTCGCGTTCGTGTTAGGGCGGGGGGCGGCCACGTCGGGCTGACCCGCCGCAGCTCGCCGAGAACGCCGCGGAACTCACCGGCCCTGGCGGGCCGCAGTCGCACGTATTACATTGTCTTACATGAAAGGGACGCTCCGCGGAGACGGGCCGCACCCGAAGCGATCTCGCGCGGGATGCCCTGTGGCGGCAACTAGCCGACGAGTGGATCGTGGCTTCCGCGGTGGCCGGGGAGGCCGAGGCGCTTGTTACCGGCGACGCCGACATCCTGGATGAAAAGGACCGGAAACCCGTGCCGGTGTACTCACCGAGGGAGTTCTGGCAACACGTTGCGCGGCTGACTAGCTGATCACCTTGCGGAAGGCCCTGGTGGCGGCGGTCAATGTGACCGCCGCCAGGCCGACCGTCACCGCCAGGCACTGCCAGATGGCGGTCCAGTCCCAGCCTTCGTTCACGAGCGCGCGCAGCGCCGCCACCAGGTACGTGATGGGGTTGAACTTCGCCACGGTGTCCAGCCAGCTGGGCAGGAGGGCGCTCGGCATGAAGCCCGTGGAGAGGAAGAGGATGGGGAACGTAATCAGGATACCGATGAGCATGGTCAGCTCGGCGTTCCGCGTGCGCAGGGCGACGACGTTGGAGATGCCCGCCCAGGCGATCCCGAACAGCACGGCGATCAGGATCATGGCCAGGATGCCCAGGAAGCCGGTCTTGAAGCGGGCGCCCATGATGAACGACAGGATGATGATCAGCGACGACTGGATCGCCATCCGCGTCGCGTCGGCGGCCACCTTCCCCAAGAGGATGCTGCTGCGCCGGATGGGGGCGATCAGGAACTTGTCGAGCAACCCGGCGTCCATGTCGGTGACCATCCCCATTCCCGATTGGAACGCGGAGTTGAGAGCGGTCAGGCCCACTATGGTGGGCACCAGGAACTGCAGGTAGTTGTCGTAGCCGAACCCGGGCAGCTTGGCCATGCTGCTGAATACCTGGCTGAACAGCACCAGGAACAGAAGCGGCTGGAAGAGACTGAAGAAGAGGAGCATCGGCACCCGGGTCAGCTTGCGCATGTTGCGCCCCCAGATGACGTGGATCTCGCGTAGCGCCCTCACGCCCGCGCTCCCCTTCTGCTCCCGATCACCCGGCTGGGCGGCTTGACTTCGTCCACCCGCAGCCGCTCGCCGGTGTGCTTGAGGAAGACGTCGTCGAGGGTGGGCTCGGCCAGCTCGAGGCGGGCCACGGGCACTGCGGCCGCATCGAGCGCCCGGACCAGGTCGGCCAGTTGCGCACCCCCATCGCGAAGGATCACCGAGACCGAGTTCTCGTGCACCGCGACGCTGCTGCATCCGTCCACGGATGCCAGCACGGCCCGGGTACGCTCGAGGGGTCCGTCGGTGGCGGCCTCCCTCGGCAGGGTGACCGTGACCGTGTCGCCGCCGAGCCCGGCTTTCAGCTCGGCGGGTGAACCCTCGACTTTGATCTGCCCATGGTCGATGATGGCCAGCCGACCGCACAGCACATCGGCCTCCTCGAGATATTGCGTGGTCAGGAAGATGGTCACGCCCGACTCGTTGAGCCCGCGCAAGTAGGTCCAGAGTGCGCGCCGGTTCTGGGGGTCGAGGCCCGTAGTGGGCTCGTCCAGGAAGAGCAGCCGGGGGTGGTGCACCAGTGCCTGAGCCAGGTCGAGGCGTTTGCGCATGCCCCCGGAGAAGGTTCCCGCCCGGCGGTTGGCGGCATCTTTGAGGTCGATGACTTCCAGAAGTTCGTCGGCCTTTACGCCCGCGCTGCGGCCACTCAGGCCGTGCAGACGACCTTGCAGGATCAGGTTCTCTCGGCCCGTGAGGTCGTCGTCGACGCCCACCGATTGTGCTGCGTACCCGATACGGCGGCGCACTTCTTCAGGGCGCTGCTGCACATCGATGCCGTCAATCACGAACGTGCCCGAAGTGAGAGCCAGCAGGGTGACGCCGATGCGGATGGTGGTGGTCTTTCCGGCTCCATTGGGGCCGAGGAAGCCGAACACCTCGCCTTCTTCGACCGTGAAGGTGATGCCGTCCACCGCTTTGACGTCACCGGGGTAGATTTTGACCAGGTCAGTCGCTTCCAGAATCGCCATGTTGTCCCTGCCTTATGTGTCCGCGTTCGCGAACCATAACACAGGCAAGGTCACTCACATCTCGGTCGTTAGCCGCATAGCGCCGGCTGCGCGGCCCCTGGAAGTCCTAGTGAGGAGAGGGAAACGGGTAGAGCCGGCCCTTGCTGGTCGCCGCGGCGTTCGCGGGTCTGGGCACACCGGCCTCCACATAGCGAAGATGGAAGGCCGCCGTCTTTGTC
>CAZDGO010000422.1:0-2352 GCA_964504825.1 uncultured Gaiellales bacterium | reverse complement strand
TGCGGCGCAATCGGGCCAGCAGCGACGGCACGTACCGGCCGCAGCTCGCCGAGTGGTATGCGCGGCGGCGGCGGTCTCGCTCCCGCCACAATCAGCGCTTCACGGCCGCCGACTGGGTCCAGGTCCATGCCCGGTTGCGCGAGCAGTGGAGCCCGGAGCAGGTGGCCGGCCGCTTACGCCGTGACCAGCGGCTGTGGATCAGTCCCGAGACGATCTACCGCCACATCTGGGCCGACAAACGCGCCGGCGGCACCCTCCACACCCACCTGCGCGGCGCCCGTAAACGGTATCGCAAACGCTACGGGTACTACGACTGGCGCGCCGGCTCGCGGGAAAACGGATGATCACCGAGCGCCCCGCGATCGTCGCGGCCCGGACCCGGATCGGTGATTGGGAAGCCGACACGGTGCTCGGGGCTGTGAGCGACTCCCACTGCCTCGTGAGCTTGGTCGAGCGGAAGACGGGCTACACGGTGCTCGGGAAGCTGCGGGCCCGCACCATCGCGGAGGTGAACCGCCGAGCCATCCCGCTCCTGCGCCGCCAGCCGCACCCGGTCCATACCGTCACGAGTGACAACGGGACCGAGTTCCACGGCTATGCGGCCCTCGAGATCGTCACCCAGGCGGCCTTCTACTTCGCGACGCCGCACCACGCCTGGGAGCGGGGCACCAACGAGAACACCACCGGGCTCGTGCGCCAGTACTTCCCCAAACGGGCCAGCATGGCCCACCTCACTCAGCAGGACTGCGACGCGGTGGCCCAACGGCTCAACCGCCGACCGCGGAAGCGGCCTCGGCTACCGCACCCCGGAGGAATGCTATGAAGGATGAACCTCGACGAAAGACCCGCTACCGCGGTGAACGTTGCACTTCAAAGTTGACTCTAAAGCGCGGCCACAAATCTCTCACTCCGCCGCGAGAGTCTTGGCCATTTCCAAGAGGGGTGTCCCATGCAGATCTGTCTGACCGCCCGTGCGCTGAAAGCCGGCCCGCTCGTACAGCACGATCGCCGTGGTCAGAAAGGGCGTGGTGGTGAGGACCAACCGTCGATGTCCCGCCGCAGTCGCGAACCCATCGATCGCGTCGAGGAGTCGCGCCCCAATCCGCTGACCGCGCATCAGGGGATGAACGGCCATACTCCGAACGTAGAGATCGTCACCACGCCGGACGCCGGACATTGTTCCAACCACCAGCCCTCCGTTCTCTGCCACCCAGATGGGACCCTCATGGAGGTGATCGGCGATCTGCGCCGCTGAAGGCGTCGTGGCAGCCAAGCCGGCCCTAGTGTACAGAGGTTCAAGGTCTGCAAACGCCGCCGCTACCGTGGCCGCGATAGCGCCAGCATCGCTGGGCTGCGCGTACCGGATCGTCGGAACGAGCGCCTTCTCCCTTTCCGGCAAGTGACTCCTGTCTCCCTAACGACTCGCGCTTCTGCTGCGGGGCGCGGCGGCCCCGCCAGGTAAGCTAGTCACTGGGTGGGTGGGACAAAGTCCTTGTCCTTACGCGAGTTTCTCATCGCGTCGGGCCAATCGACCGAGTAGCCAGATCGCGACGCAGACCATCGCGCCCACAAAGACGACCTTGGCGACTAGGAAGAGAAAGCCTGCCGCGATCCCAATGAACGGGAGGAGGAAAACCAGCAGGACTTTCCACAGCAGGACAGCGACCACACCCGTGGCGGCTACGCCGAGAATGGGCTTCAGAATGGCCAGGCTCCGGTAGAGGCGGCCACCCTACGGCAATTCATCGTCAAAAGTGTCACCACCGACCGGAATGCGCCCGGGACCGATCGGGTTCGCTAGTGGGTGGCAATGAAAGGGATTAATTCCGTTTTCATGAACTCCAGAAACCGATCGGTCGTACCTTTGGGACTGTCCGGATTGGCAGGGTCGGTTCGCATGATCTGTACCAAGGAGTGGAGGCTCGGCGCAACAGGGGTAGCACAGCGTTAATGTCCTCAACATGAGCCTCGGGGCCCACGCGGTAGGCCTCAAGTGTTTTGTCCAGCTCCTGTTGCAATCGCTGTTTGTCCGGGTTCCGCGAATCAGTGATGGCCGGGTATTTGTCTAGTGTCCGAGCGAAGACTCCAGGATATCGATTTAGGATTTCCACCCGGCGGAACGCCAGGACGATGCCCCCGACCAGAGCTGGGAGTTCGCCCAGCCGGTCTGCTACGGCGAGGAACACCAGGTTCGAGAGCGCGAAGTCGGCCGGAATGCCCTTCGGATTGTGATTGAGCTGAAAGCGGTGGACTGCAGCATACCGAAGGTTGTGAGAGAACTCGTCTGCCAGAACGTGGGCGAGTGAGCGGCGTTGCCTGCCAGGCTTGATAATGCCTTCCCAAACAAGGGTA
>CAZDGO010000421.1:0-2360 GCA_964504825.1 uncultured Gaiellales bacterium | reverse complement strand
GGCCACAGGCTAGCGCCACGGCGAGCGCCGCCGTCTCGATCGTCCTGATTCGACTGATTTCTCGCATGGCCCTGCCGCCTTTCCTAGTAGCCGCCGCCGGGAGCACCGGGCATGAACTCAGAGGCGAACAGTCACCAGCAAGAAGGTGGCGGGTATTGAAGTGCCCCCGTCAGTGCTCTTGTTTTGTGCATTAGCCAGTTCCACAAGCTGGTTGTGGAGCTCTTCTGTCCTTCCGCTCTTCTGAGCCGCTTCGAAAGCGTTCATTGTTGGGCCATAGAATCGTCTAAATGAGTCGATGACATGTGCTGGGCTTTTGTCAGGCGAGGTAAAGGAGAACGTGTCCCCAACCATGGATATTTTCTCCTTAGGCACTCCGGCCTGGCCAAAACGCTCGATGATGTGCGTATCCACCCCCCAAGTCATTGGACTGACGAAGCCTTCCGGAGGTGGGGGTGTAAACGATGCGCTAATCTTCAGCAGCTGCGATACGAATGACGTCGGATCGTTCGGGATCCAGTTGCCCATCACAATGCGACCACCCGGCCTGGTGACCCGGACCATCTCCCTCGCTACGTCGAAGGGCTTGGGAGCAAACATGGCGCCGAACACAGAGAGTGTCAAATCAAACGAGTGGTCGCTGACCCCTTGTAAGTCGCACGCATCTCCCTCTTGAAATGTCAGTCGGTTGAGACCCGCCTTCGCAGCTCGTTGGTTCCCGGCATCAACGAGGTTCTTGGCAATGTCGATTCCAACAACTTCAGCCCCCAATCGGGCCAGAGGAACCGCCGTAGTGCCATCTCCGCAGCCGAGGTCCAACACCCGTAGCGCCGCCGTTGTCCCGAGAGACTCAACGACTGCTTCACCAGATTTACGCATGAAGGCGGCAATCTCGGTAAAGTCGCCTTTCTCCCACAACTCTTTGTTTGGATTCATGATCGCTCCTCTAATTTAGTACCAGCATGGAGAACGCCCAGCCTTCTCATGTCCTCTCCCGCGGCCTGGCGGCGCGGCTACAGCACCAAAAGGTCGTCGAGACAGAATAGCGACTTGGTCGCCGGGAAGAAGTAGCCCACGGCCATGCACACCTCGTCGGTGGCCCTGCTATCACCGGTCGTGATCGTGAAGTTGGTGGGGTTGTCGTAGGTGCATTCGTAGGTGAGCTCGTTCGTCGAGAACGAGAAGAAGCTCGGCGCGGCAAAGGTCGCTGCACCCGGTTGTTCCCAGTCGGTGCTGGTGAAGACGCCGTCGTTGCCGTCCTTGACGGCGGTCAGAACCGCCTGCTTGTGCGTGTGCGTCGACAGCCGCCAGAACTTGGCACCGGCGGGCGTGTCGCACGTCTGGGTCTCGAGGTCACCGATAGCGTTGGGCGGGATGAGCAAGTCGCTGTTGTACGTTACATAGGTGTCGGTCCTGGTGTACGCGACGCCCGTCGCGAGCGCCTCGGCGTTCACCGTCACGCGCGCCTGGATCGGGTCGTCGCTCTGGTTGAGGAAGTGCATCATGAGGAACGCCGGAGTGTTTGGCGCGACCTCCAGTGCGACCGGCTTGCCGGCCCCGTCGTCGGCCGGCAGGACCAGCTCGGCGGACGTACTCTGTGCGTCCTGCACGTCGTAGACCCACCTGGGGAGGTTCGTCGCGCTCCCGCTGGCGAAACCGCAGTCGCTCACCGACAGCGTCCCAGGCGGCTGCGCATCCTGGGGCGTCGTGAACAGGATCAGGTCGTGGACACCGGGCGTCATCTCGGACGCCCACTTCTTGATCCCCACCGTCTCGGTGTTGGGCGTGCGGAAGTAGTAGCAGTAGGTGATCTCTTGGCGCGCCTGGACATCGATCTCGGGACTCCGAACCTGAAAGCTGCGCACCACGGCAGGCGGAGGTGGTGGCGGAGGCGGAGCGACCCAGCTAACGGAAGAGCCATCCGGGCAAGAGAGCGTCGCGTTGCCGCCGGAGCTGGTGACCGTGCAGGAAGGCCCGTCGGCACCGCTGACTCCCGCGGGACCGGGTGCCCCCGGTGGCCCCGCAGCTCCCGTCGTTCCCGGATCGCCCTTGGGACCCTGGGTCAAATCCAGCGGCGCGAAGTAGCCCACCACATCCACCCTCAGATGCGTGCCCGCGCCGAGCGCGCGCACCTGGATATCCTCCGCGCAGGTCTCCGCGTGGCACAGCTCTACCAGCGCCGGCGTCGCCAGGCTTCCCGCGACGCCGTAGTCGAGGACCGGAATCCCCGGCTCCGGAGCTCCCACCGGCCAGATCCGCAACGACCCTTTCCCGCGCGGCGCCGGCACACGGAGAATCACCGCCAACGCCTGCGCATCGGCGGGAATGCCGCAGCCCCCGAACGCACCGCCTTGCGCGTTCAG
>CAZDGO010000420.1:0-2362 GCA_964504825.1 uncultured Gaiellales bacterium | reverse complement strand
AGCAGTGGTCCGGCGGAGGGCGCGGAGGCGCCGCCCCCGGCCGGGCGGAACCCGCGCCCCTGGCCGGCGGGCGCGGATCCACCGATCGCGGGCCTGAGACTATCCGCCATGGATCATGTCGACCTTGGCGAGCGCTTTGGCTTTCAGGTCGTCGCCCAGGGGCGCGTAGTTCAACTCCTGCGCGATGGAGGTGCCGTCGGTCAAAGCCCAGGTCAGAAAGGCCTTGAGGGCAGTGGCCTTAGCCGGGTCCTTCATCGTGTCGTAGGCGAGGACCCACGTGGCCCCCACTATCGGGTAGGCCTGCGCGCCCGGCGAGTCACTGAGCGCAAAGCGCAGGTCGGCGGGGATATCCACGCCGGTCGCGGCGGCCGCGGTCGATTCGAGGCTGGGCACCATGAAGTTGCCTGCCTTGTTCTTGAGAGTGGCCATGGGCAGCTTGGACTCCAGCGCGAAGGACAGCTCTACGTAGCCCAAACTACCTTTCTGCTGCTGGATCAGCGCAGCCACACCGTTGTTGCCCTGTCCGCCGACGCCTACCGGCCACTTCACGTCCTTGCCCTTGCCCACCTTCGCGGCCCACTCCGGCGAGACAGCCGCCAAGTAGCCGGTGAAGATGTTGGTGGTGCCCGACGAATCCGAGCGGTGTACTAATTGGATGGCGCTATCCGGCAGAGTCGTCCCCGAGTTGAGGGCGGCGATCTTGGGATCGTTCCACTTCTTGATGGAGCCCAGGAAGATGGCGGCCAGAGTGTCCGAGTCCAGCTTCAACTCCTGCACGCCCTCGAGGTTGTACGCGGCGACCACGGCCCCCATCACCATGGGGATGTGGAGCACCTTGGCCCCGCTCTTGGCCTCGGCGGCAGTGATCTCTTCGTCTTTCATGGGAGCGTCGGACGCGCCGAAGTCCACCGTGCCTTGCGTGAACTGTTGGATGCCGCCGCCCGAGCCGATGCCCTGATAGTTGATGCTCACACCGGGTTGCACGGAAGCCGCGAACTCGCCCGCCCACTCCACGTAGAGTGGCTCGGGGAAGGTGGCGCCGGCGCCGTTCAGCGTAGCTTTGAGCGCGGCGCCGGTGGCGTCGGTGCCGCCGCCCGTTGCGGCAGTGGTGTCGCTGCCCGCGGTCGCGCTGGTATCAGTGGTGGCGTCACCGGCGGTCTTGACTCCCCCGCACCCGGCGAGAAGCAGACCGAACAGCGCCACCATCACAGCCACCGTGGCGACCATGACCGGCGTGCGCCTGACGTTCATATGCCGCATACTTTCTCCCCACCCTTCTCTCTCACGTAGTAAGTACGAATACGACGCCATGCTAGCGGGGTGCGTCGCCGCGGGTGTTACCATTGCGTGACCGCTATGTTAACGATGTGCACCCTGCCGGCGGAGGACCCATGACCAGTACAGAGCGTGGCGCCAGGCAGACCCCGGTCGGGGTCCAGGCCACCATCCTCCTCGTGGAAGACGACGCCACCATCTCCGAGCTGCTCGCCTACAATCTGCGTCGCGCCGGCTACGACGTGCTCCAGGAGACCAACGGCCGAGCCGGCCTCCAGGCCGCGCTCGCCGGCGACGTCGCCCTGGTGCTCTTGGACCTCATGCTACCCGGACTCGATGGACTGACCGTCAGCCGCGAGATCAAACGCCGCCGCCCCGACCTGCCCGTGATCATGTTGACCGCCCGCGGCGAGCGCGAGACCATGCTCCAGGGCTTCCAGGCCGGCGCGGACGACTACGTAATCAAACCGTTCGATCTCGACGTGCTCTTGGCGCGCATCCAGGCACGCCTGCGCCATCCGGACCCCGGCGGCGCGGAGGCCCCCGCGCCCCCGGCGGAGGTGCCCAACATCCTCGACCGCGACGCACATGCCCTCCGTGGCCGGCACGGCAGCGAGAGACTCAAGCCGAAGGAGTTCGCACTCCTCGAACTGCTGCTATCCGCGCCGGGACACCTCTTCCCGCGGGAGGAGATAGTCACCCGGGTGTGGCATCACCGCTACCTGCCGGGTTCTCGCACCCTCGACGTGCACATCCGCAGATTGCGCGACAAGCTCGCCACCCTGGAGACCGGCGTATCCATCCAGACGGTGCGGGGAGTGGGCTACCGGCTCGTGCCATCCGAGGCGGAGGAGCCGCGGGCGTGACGCGCATACGCCGGCGAGTGCTGGGCTCGTTCCTCGTGATCGCGGTGATGGTGATCCTGGTGCAAGCGCTGGTTTCGGGATACGTCCTCCGGGGGGCCTTCCTGGACAACCTCGAGACCGACCTCGCCCGCGAAGCCCGCGGGCTCACTGTCGTTCTCTCCACCGCGGTTCCCGCAGCCGGGACCGGGGCCGCGACCGGTTCCGCGGCGGCCGGCGCGACG
>CAZDGO010000419.1:0-2365 GCA_964504825.1 uncultured Gaiellales bacterium | reverse complement strand
GATCGCCGTCGGCTCCATCGCTTCGCTCATCGCCGCCGGCTTCGTGCTTTTGCCGCCATACCAGTTAATCATGCGCTTCGCCCAGCTTTCCTCCACGGAATACCTCACTACCGAGGGCCGCATCGAACTTTGGGGGGAGACTCTCCCCCCACCTCCGGCATCCAGAATTTGTCTCCCGAGGTCAACATCAAGACGCAGATCAACATCCTGCAGAGCAAGACCCTCAGGGGACCGCGTTGCCGTCAAGCTGAAGCCGCGCTATGCCTCCCAGAGGCCCGAAGATGCCAGCCGTATGGCGGCGTGGCGCAAGATTTTGGGGCTGACGCCGGCCGCGGGCAGCTCCGCGGATAAGGATAAGGAGAAAAACTCCGACGGTCCCGACCGCAACCTCTCGGTCAAGGCCGTCGTGGGCACCCGGCTGGTCCAGGTCCTCTACGATTCGCCCGACCCGAAGTTTGCCGCCGATTACGTCAACACGCTGGCCGACGAGTTCATCGGCCAGAACGTCGAGGTCCGCTACCAGGCGTCGCAGCGGACGGGTGAGTGGCTCAACTGCCAGCTCGACGACATGAAGATTCGCCTCGAGAGAAACGAGGATCAACTCCAGCGGTACGCCCGCAGCACCGGCCTGTAATTCACGGGAGAAAAGGACAGCATCGCCGAGGAGAAGCTCAAGCAGGTGCAAGAGGAGTTGTCCAAGGTGCAGGCCGACCGGGCCGCGAAGCAATCGCGCTACGAGCTGACCGCCAACACGCCGCCCGAGTCGCTGCCCGAGGTTCTGGACGACAAGGCCATGGGCGACTACCAGTCCAAGATCACCGAGCTTCGCCGCCAACTGGCCGAGCTGAGCGACTCCCTTACCCCCGCGCACTACAAGGTGACGCGCACGCAGGCGCAGATCACGTCCCTGGAAACGGCCCTCAACCGGCAGCGCGCCAACGTCATCGCCCGCATCCGCAACGAGTACGAGGGCGCCGTGCGCCGCGAAAAGCTCCTTACCCGCGACTATGCCTACCAGTCCAAGCACGTCGCCGGCCAGTCCGAGAAGGCCGTCCACTACAACATCCTCAAGCGCGAGGTGGATACGGGCCGGCAGCTTTACGACGGCATGCTCCAGAAGGGGAAGGAGTACGGCATCGCTTCCGCGATGCAGGCCTCGAACGTGCGCGTGGTGGACGCCGCCGTGCCGCCGCGCCTGCCCTACAAGCCCGACTTCCCCCTCAACTCCGGCCTGGGCCTGCTGGCGGGGCTGTTTCTGGGAGTGATGTTCGTGGTGATCCGCGAGCGGGCCGACCGCACCATTCAGGCGCCCGGCGAGGCCGGCCTCTACGTGAATGCCCCCGAGCTGGGCATCATCCCGTCCGCGAGCATGGATGCGCTGCGGAAGCAGTACTACTCCGGCCGCCGCCTTTTGCACGCCAGCCGGCACAAGCATGCCGAGAGTGTCGCCGAGGGCGGGCAATCGGTGGAACTGGTCACCTTCCAGCGCAAGCCTTCGCTCATCGCCGAGTCTTTCCGCACCGTCCTGGCCTCGATCCTGTTCTCCGGCGAGAACGGCGATCACCCGCGGGTCATCGTTCTGGCCAGCCCGGCCCCGAAAGAAGGCAAGACCACGGTGGTCAGCAACCTGGCCCTGGCCCTGGCCGAGGTCCACCGCCGAGTCCTGCTGATCGACGCCGATCTGCGCAAGCCTCGCATGCACGACATCTTCGGCGTCTCGAACGAGCATGGCCTGGTCGACGTGCTCATGGCCCCCGGTCCGCTGAACGGCCAGGAGGGGCTGGTGTGCGAAACCATCTATCCCGGCGTGTACGTGATGCCGGCGGGGCCCGTCGAGCACGCCATCTTCAACCTGCTCTACTCCCCACGCCTGCCGGAGCTGCTCAGCCGCTTCCGCAAGGAGTTCGACATCGTCCTCATCGACACGCCGCCGATGCTGAACATGTCCGACGCCCGGGTGCTGGGGCGGCTCGCCGACGGCGTGATCCTGGTGGTTCCGAGCCGGCCGTACGACCCGGGACACGGCTCAGTCGGCGGCGCAGCGCTTCACGGAGGACGGCACGCGGCTGTTGGGCACGATCCTGAACGACTGGCACCCGAAGAAGAACGTGGGTTACGGCTACGGGTACGCGTATCGGTCTTACGGGGAGTACTACAAGCACTACGGGCCGAAGGCGGAGAAGAAATGATCCACCACAGAGCGCCGGCCCCGGAGAGAATCCGGGGTCCATTGACCAGGGTAACTTTGCTTTAGGGAAGGCGATTGTAGAACACCGGTCGAGCCATGCTCGGTGGGGTTGAAATTGGCACCGGCTGCCTAGCCTCGATTTCCACGCGCTCTTAATCGATTAACGTCTTGTGGGGT
>CAZDGO010000418.1:0-2378 GCA_964504825.1 uncultured Gaiellales bacterium | reverse complement strand
CGGTGGGATCGAGCTTGCCGGTGGCGATATAGTCGAGGAAGAGGACCGGACTCGCCCCCACGGTGAGCACGTCGTTGACGCACATGGCCACCAGGTCCACGCCCACCGTATTGAGCTTGCCGACTTCCTGGGCGATAAGAAGCTTGGTGCCGACGCCGTCGGTGGCGGTGACCAGCACCGGCTGCTTCATGTCGGGAGGCATCTCGTAGAGGCCGGCGAAGCCCCCGAGACCACCCAGGACCCCGGGGATGCGCGTGCTCTCCACCTCATCCTTGATCAGTCGTACCGCCTCGTCGCCGGCGGCTACGTCCACGCCGGCGTCGGCGTAGGTGGTCTTCTTCTTGGTCCGCCTACTGCTGGAACCCTTTCCAGACTGAAGCCTTGGCCGCTGTGGCTGCACTGGGCGGCGCGATGCGTCGTCCTTGGTCGCGCCCGTAGCGCTGCTACGCGCGCTCCCTGCGTCCTTGCCTCCCGCGTGCCCATCGCGCCGCAGCGGCGAAGCGTCAGTCTGAAACGAGTTCTTCTTCTCCTCGGCCACGCGTCCTCCTCGTGCAGGTGCCATGCACGGCTCTCTATCTGGGCACCGGCAATCCTAGCAGACGCAGCGGCGGCGGGTCCGGGGCCGACAGGCGGACAGGCTGCGCTGATATAGTCCCGGGCTATGTGGGTGATCGTGCATGTCTTCTCGGGGCTCGCACTCGGCGCGGCGCTCGGTGGTCACGGGCACGAGCCGACCATGAGCCTGCCGGCCCTCCTGCCCTTGGCGCTCGTCGCCCATGTAGTGCTGGATCTCGTCCCTCACTGGGACTACACGCGCAGCCGCCTCCGCGCCCTGTGGGCGGTCGTCGACGTCGTGACGTCGGGAGCACTGGTCATTGGAGCATGGTGGTCGGACGCCCTCCCCGGATGGCTCGCGCTCGTGGGAGTGGTCTCCGCTCTCCCCGACCTCGACGTGCTCGACGCGGTCTTTCCCGTGCGCAAAGGCAGGCGTTGGTTCCCCAGCCATTGGCGGCGGTTCCCCCACGGTCAGTGCCGAGCGGCCTGGGGCATACCGATCCAGGTGGGCGTGATCGTGCTGTCCGCGGTCATGCTCGTCGGCTAGGGTGCTGAAAAATGACGCTTCGCCACCAGGGCGCGATGGGCGAGCGTGAGACAAGGACGCAGGAAGCGCTCGTAGCAGCGCTACGTGCGCGACCGAGGACGCCGTATCGCGCCGGCCAGTGCGTTCTGGTGGCCAAGGCTTCGTTTTTCAGCAGCCTCCTAACTCCGCGGCGTGTAGGCCTTCCCCGGCGTCGCACCGAGCGCAAGCACCGTCAAACCGCCGGCTCCGGAAACCAGCTTGCGTTTCGTATCGGGCGGCACGCGGACGAGCGTGCCCACCGCGAGCGGCCACTGTTGGTCGCCTGCCACGAGCATGCCGCCCCCATCGAGCACGACGTAGACTTCCTCCTGACCGTCGGCGGCGTGGTCATGGTCGGGGTACGCGGAGCAATCCGGCTCGAGCTCGAGGATGTTCACCCCCAAGCCGGTGACCCCAAGTTCGCGTCCAGCCGGCAGGAACTTGATGCCGGGTATGGCGTTCGGACCCTGGAAAGAACCAAGGTCGCCGATCTTCGTCACCGTGATGTCGCTCATAGCACGCTTCTCCTGGTTTGCCGGGTTCTTGCGATTCCCCTTATGATAGAGGCTGCTGCTCCTCCTTGCCTATCGAATCACCCTCGCTCGTCCTCGGTCACACGCTTCCTCCGAATCGGCAACGGCACCATTTACTTTGGCCTTACGACGCCCGTGTACACTCGTAGCTCGGGATCCGACGCCCAGGCGGCACGGATCCGGACGCGGAAACGAAACCAAGCGGGTGGAAATGAACGTACGACGCACAGGAGTTGCCTTTCTCGCTGTTACTGGGGTGGTCACGCTGCTGCTCGCAGGAGTGGCGGTAGCAAGCCCGATGGGCGGCGGTATGGGCGGCGGGACCGGCACAACGATGATGCAGCCGGGTGGCACGGGTGGCACGACCATGACGCAACCGGGTGGCACGGGTGGCATGGGTGGCACGACAAGCACGACCATGATGCAACCCGGTGCCGGCATGGGCCAGGGGCACATGTTCGCCGACGTCGGCGCCGGCGACTGGTTCGCCCAGATGGCGGAGAATATGGCCTCCCACCACTTCATGGCCGGCTTCACTAACGGCACCTTCGGTCCCGACCAACCCCTCACCCGCGGTCAGTTCACGGGCATCATGGCCCGCATGATGAACGTGCAGCCCATGGCGGGAACGAGCTTCGCCGACACGGAAGGGTTCTGGGGAGCAGGTATGATCGAGGCCATGGCCCAGATGGGGATCATCAGCGGGCACGCCGACGGCACCTTCG
>CAZDGO010000417.1:0-2388 GCA_964504825.1 uncultured Gaiellales bacterium | reverse complement strand
ATCGTGTCGCCGAAGGCTATTGCCGGCTGGCCGACGATCATCCGCATCGTATTCGGGTGATCGACGGAGCGGGTGCGATCGAGGAAGTGCACGACTGCGTGAGAGCCGCGGTCGAGGAAGAGTTCGGCCTCTTCAGCGCGCCTGATCCCGCGGTCTGAATCGTCGCGTGGCGCTCTTTCCGGACATCGTGGGTCAGAATCTTGCGCTGGCCATCCTGCGCCGTGCCCTTGTCACGGAAGCCGCCCACGCGTATCTCTTTGCCGGGCCGGTGGGAGTAGGTAAGTCCGACGCCGCCATAGAGTTCGCCGCCGGGCTCATATGCGCCGATAACGGGTGCGGTGACTGCGACGCCTGCCGGCGGGTCCGCGCCGGCATCCATCCCGATGTCGAAACCATAGCTCCGGAGGGCACCTTCATCCTGCTCGACCAAGTGCGGGCGGTCAACGAGGACATCGTCCTCCGACCCTTCGAAGCCACGGTGCGGGTGTATATCGTGCTCGGGGCTGAGACCATGAACAAGGAAGCTGCGAACGCGGTCCTCAAGACCTTGGAGGAACCGCCGCCCCATGCCCACTTCATCCTGGTCTCCAGCTATCCGGAACAGCTACTGCCCACCATCGTGTCGCGGTGTCAGCGGGTGCCGTTCGGGCCTACTCCGGCGCCTCTGCTCACGCAGCATCTGGTCGACCGCTACGGGCTGCCCGTTAGCGAAGCTGTGGCCTATGCCCGCGCGGCTCAGGGCAACCTGGCCTTCGGGCGGGCTCTGGCGGCGAACATCTCGGTCCGCGAGTGGCGTGACCGCCTGATCGGCTGGGCCAAAGGGATACCGGCAACCTCCGCGTACGACGTGCAGATCATGCTCGACGAGATCCTGGCGGCGGTCGAGGGTCAGGCCGATGTGCGGGTGGAGGCTTTCGGCGCCCGCAAGGCGGCCGATCTTGACTGGGCGGCGGACGCACGCAGTCGGACGCGCATCGAGAAACTGCACGAGCAGCGGGCCAAGCGGGAGCGGCGCCGGGCCGTCACCGACGGTCTCGACGAGGTCATGCGCACCTTCGCCGCCTGGTATCGCGACTTGGCGGCAGCGGCCGTGGGAGCCGAGAGGGCTGTCGCAAACTACGACTACCTCGGTGAATTGCAGGGCGAGTCGTTTCCCGCGCGGGTCGAAGCCTACCTCGGTGCGGTGGACGCCACCTGCGGGGCGATGCGGCGGTTCCGCTATAATGTCGATGCCCGCTTAGCCCTCGAAGACATGGTGTTGTCCATGAAGGAGGCCCTTCTCTAGTGGCGGACGTCGTTGGGGTTGTCTTCCGCAAAGGTGGGAGAGTCTACTATTTCGATCCGGCTTCCCTAGAACTCGTCAGGGGCGACCAGGTGGTCGTCCAGACTATGGGTGGCACCGAGATCGGTGAAGTCGTCGACGCCCCCCACGATGTTGGTGATGGAGGGTTGCCGGCGCCACTCAAACGGGTGGTGCGCAAGGCGACGGAGAAAGACATCGAAGTGCTCGCGTCCAACGAGACCTTGCGGCTCGAAGCCATGAGAACGTGCCGGCGTCTCATCGCTGAACATGGGCTGGATATGAAGCTGGTCGACGCCGAGATCGTCCTCGGCGGCGGCAAGATCAACTACACCTTCTACTCCGACGAACGGGTCGATTTTCGCGCTCTGGTGGCCGATCTTGCCAAGGTGCTGAAGGTGCGCATCGAACTCCGCCAGATCGGGGCCCGCGAAGAAGCGCGCGCGGTCGGTGGATTGGGCCCCTGCGGTCGTCACCTCTGCTGCACGTTGTGGCAGGGCGATCAGGAGCCGGTCTCGATTCGCATGGCCAAGGAACAACATCTTCCCTTGAACCCGATGAAGATCTCCGGTCTCTGCGGGCGGTTGATGTGCTGTCTCAAGTATGAGCAGGAGCAGTACGTGTGCTTCCGCAAAGAGGCTCCTTCGCGCGGCACCCAAGTGCAGACCGAGGTCGGTAACGGTGTGGTGGTGGGCTACCAGGTGCCCAAGGATGCCCTTACGCTCCGCTTCGAAGACGGCAGCTACAGTGACGTTCCCATCGACGGCTGCAGCTGTGGTGGTGCACCGTGCCGCAAGTTGACCGCGTCGGGGGCCGTCGCGGGGGCCACGGCGGTCTCGCCGGTGATCTCCGGATCCTCTGAGGAAACCCAAGTCGAGACGACAGCTGCGGTGTGCCCGTCGATTCCTCCGCACCGCGAACCGGAGTTCGTGTTCGAAGAGAACACTACCGCCGGCGTGCCCGTCGCTCAGACGACCGCCGACCCGGATGCTGACGAGATCTCAGGCGCCGAGCGCGGGACCGAGGGCGCGGTGGAGGAATCCGCCGGATCTGCCGGACTTGGCACCGCTTCTGACGGCCCGCCCGCG
>CAZDGO010000416.1:0-2398 GCA_964504825.1 uncultured Gaiellales bacterium | reverse complement strand
CGCGGTTCAAGGCCCGATACCGCATATCGTACGCCGACGCATTCTGTGCGGCGCTCTCCGAGATCAGCGGCTTCCCTGTCGTGACGGGCGATCCCGAGTTCAGGCAGCTGGAGGGGAGTATTCCTGTCCGTTGGATCGCATGAGCTTGACGCTGGGCGCGAGCCCCTCATTATCACCCAGAACGGAGAGGCCAAGGTCGTCGTGCAGGACATCACGAGTTACGAAGAGACCCAGGTGACGAATGCCCTGCTTAAGATCCTTGCGCTCGGCAACACTCAGATGGAGGAGGGTCGGGTGCAGCCCGCAGCCGAAGTGATCGAGCAGCTGCGTCGCAGGAGGAGCATCGGCTGATGCCGTTCGCGGTCTGGCTGACCGACGGGGCGGCGCGCGATCTAGAAGATCTCCATGGGCACATCGCGGCGCTTCTTCAGCGAAGATTGCTGGAAGCCTGGCCTCTCGAAAAGCCCTCTCGAAAACTGACCAGTCAGACAATGAAAGTACTTGCGCCCCTCTAGAAGACTGGTATAATCAGCGTGCTCTTGTATTAGAACGGTGGCCAGTATTCGGCCACGCGGGGCGTATGGAGCGCGGCGGCGGCAGTCGCGGGACGGAGCAGGCGGAGGGGCATGAGACGGCACGGGCCCATCGAGTACGAGATCTACATGATCGGCATCGACGAAACCCTGTGCGTCGGCTGCAGCAAGTGCTTCGATATCTGCCCCACCGACGTATTCCAGATGGTGCAGCGACCTGAGGGCTCTCCCAGGCCCGCGCCGGTGCCCGGCCGGCCTCCGGTGGAGAGGCTCGCGGTGGTCGAGCGGTCGGAGAACTGCCTCTATTGCCAGGGCTGCGAGGGCATCTGTCCCACGGCAGCCATCACCATCACCGAGATTTGAACCCTGAGGCACGTCACCTTGGGGTCGCAGGCGCGAACCACGGGCGCGAGGTAGGACTGAACCACGGGCGCGAGGTAGGACATGTCTGATTCGGTGCTCATCGTCGGCGGAGGCATCGCCGGCATCACGGCGGCGCTCAACATCGCCGACTACGGTCGCCACGTCTATCTGGTCGACGACACCCCCAGCATCGGGGGGACCATGGCTCGGCTGGATAAGACCTTCCCCACCAACGACTGCTCGATCTGCATCGAGGCTCCCAAGATGTACGAGGTGAACACCCACCCGAACATCGAGATCTTGACGCTCACCGAGGTGCGCAAAGTCACCGCGGTCGACGGCGGCTTCAACGTGCGGCTGATCAAGAAAGCCAAATTCGTCGACGAGGAGAAGTGCACCGGTTGCGGCAAGTGTGTCGAAGCCTGCCCGGTAAGCATCCCCGATGAGGTCGATGGCAAGATCGGGGGCATGCGGAAGCTCATCTCCATCCCCTTTCCGCAGTCGGTGCCCAACGTCAACTACCTGGACATGAGCTGTCGCAATGGCAGCATGCGCGAGAAGGGTGCCTGCATCGGTGGCTGCGTGGTCGATTGCAGCCAGTGCCGCGAGTGCCCCATCGCCCACTGCGTGAAGGCCTGCAACAACGAGGGCAAGTTCGCGGTGGTGCTCTGGCAGAAGGACGAACCCCTGGACATCGAGGTGCGCAGCATCGTCGTGGCCACCGGGGTGAAGACTCACGAGCCACCCGAGGGCCTCTTCGGCTACGACCTCTATCCCAACGTGATCAGCTACATGCACTTCGAGCGGCTGATGAACGCCGGCGGGCCCACTGAGGGCGACATCGTCCGGCCCTCCGACAAGAAACACCCGCACAAGATCGCCTGGATCCAATGCGTCGACCGCGGCGACAAGGGCCTGCCGTACTGCTCGAAGGTGTGCTGCATGGTGGCGGCCAAGCAGACTATCATCACCAAAGAGCACGACCCTTCGGTGGAGTGCACGGTCTTCTACAACAACATGACCAGCTACGGCAAGGGGTTCGAGGAGTTCTACCAGAAGGCGGCGTCGCTGGGCGTGCGCTACATGATCGGCCGGCCCTTCGACGTGGTCGAAGACCCCGAGACGAACGATCTCACCCTGCGCTACGAGGACATCCTGAACGGAACCATCGTCAACGAGCGCTTCGACCTGGTGGTGCTCTCGAGCGGCCTCGAGCCGAACAATCGAAACACCCGTCTGGCCAAGGCGCTCAAGATAGAGCTCGAGGACACCGGTTTCTTCAAGGAGACCGACCCGCTGTTCGCTCCCTTGGAGACGGCAGTGCCGGGCATCTACCTGTGCGGAGGGGCTACCGGGCCCATAGACATCTCTGAGTCCGTGGTGCAGTCGACTGCGGCCGGCATGAAGGCCGTGACGAACAGGTGTGCGAGATGAACGACAAGAACGTGGCACCGGCCGACGGCGCCACCCCTGACGACGGCGCCCTGACCGGAGAAGCGCCC
>CAZDGO010000415.1:0-2401 GCA_964504825.1 uncultured Gaiellales bacterium | reverse complement strand
TCGTGGATGACCATGGCGGGGAGCAGCAACTCCTCGGCTACCCTGAACGCCTGGATCACCGTGTCGAGTGACTCTTGCCCATGTTCGCAGTAGAACTGAATCCACGAGGTGTCCCGCTGCGACAGGCTGTCCGACTGGTCGGGCCAGAACCCCCAGGGCGAGCCGAGAGTGCGGTTGACCTCAGCCATCACGATGGGTGCGCGCGCGCCGGAGGCGTAGTGCAGCATCTCGTGCATGAGCAGCAGGCCCTGGGAGGCGGTGGCCGTGAAGACCCGCACGCCCGTCAGCGACGCCGTGATGCACGCCGACATGGCGGAGTGCTCAGACTCCGCGGTCATGATGTCCACATCGAACCGGCCGGAGAGCTGCAACTCGCTGATCTTCTCCGCTATGGGCGTCTGAGGGGTGATGGGGTAGATCGGCACCAACTCGGGCCGCGACAGCATCGCCCCATACGAGACGGCGTGGTTTCCGGTGAGCAGCATCCGGGTGCCGCCCGCGGTCGTCATCGGGTCACCCGCCGTGGTCGTCATAGCGTCACCTGCTCGAGATGGACGGCGCCCCGAGGACACTCCACCACGCAGAGCCCGCAACCCTTGCAGTATTGCTCCAGGACGACATAGTGCTCATCCAGAAGGTCGTCTTTCTTGATGGCCATGTCGGGACAGAACACGAAGCAGTTGTCACACTCGACGCAGAGGCCGCAACTCATGCAGCGCCCTGCTTCCGACGCCGCCTGCGCGGTGGTGTAGGCCAAGGCGACCTCCCGAAAATCGTCCAGACGCCGCTCGGCCGAGGTGCGCTCCTTCTCGGTGCGTTCCGCCGGCGGGAAGTAGTAGACATTGACCTCTGTCGCCGCCACCGCCTGCGAGAGGTCGACGTGGGGAAGCGGCTGCGCCTCTGGGTGTCCCAGATAGGCGGCGATGCCCCAGGCGGCGCGCCTGCCTTCTCCGATGGCCACAGACACGTAGCGCGACATGGTGGCTGCGTCACCCCCGGCGAACACGCCTTCCAGGCTGGTGGCCAGGGTGTCGCGATCGACTTTCAGCAGAGCCTGCTCGGTCTGGAGAGCCGGTCCGAAGGCGTCGAGGTCGGCTTCCTGGCCGATGGCCATGATGACCGCGTCGGCTTCGAGCAGGAAGTCGCTGCCCGCGATCGGTAGCGGGCGCAGCACGCCCGGGGGGGCCTCGGGATCCAGTGTGACCAGCCGGCACTCCAGGGTGAGGCACTCCACGGTGAGGATGGCGCCGGAGGCCATAGCCCCGTCGACCAACCGCACGCCCTCCTCCAAGGCCTCGCTCACTTCTTCACGCTGCGCCGGCATGATGTCGCGGGTCTCCAGCGACATGACGGTCACCTGTTTGCCCTGCCGCCGCGCCGTGCGGGCCACGTCGATAGCCGCGCTGCCGCCGCCGATCACGACCACACGCTCGCCAAGGGCGAGATCATTCCCGTCGCTGACCCGGCGCAGGTACTCCAAGCCGTCGAGCACCCGCGTGGCACCCCCGGCCTTGTCCAGATGCCCCAGCCGCTTGGCGCGCTGGGCGCCGACCGCAATGAACACGGCGTCATATTCGTGGCGCAGCCTCTCGAAGGCTTCCGCACCGTCTACGGTCGTGCCGGTGCGCACGTGTACGCCCAGATCTACGATCCGCTGGATCTCCTTGTCGACCACCTCGGCCGCGAGCCGGTATTCGGGGATGCCGTAGCGCAAGAGGCCGCCCAGTTTCGCCCGGGCCTCGATCACCGTGACGTCGTAGCCCAGCCGACGCAGGTGATAGGCGCACGAGAGACCGGCCGGCCCACCTCCCACCACGGCCACGCGCCGGCCCAGCGCCTTTCCGGCCGCGGGCAGCGCCCAGCCCCGTTGCAGGGCTTGATCTCCCAGAAAGTGCTCCAGACCGTTGATGCCCACCGGCCCTTCGAGGATGGCTCGATTACAGTCGTCCTCGCAGGGGTGGTGGCACACCCGGCCGGTGACGGCCGGGAGGGGGTTCGTGGCTACCAGAGAGAGCCAGGCCTCCTCGTGGGCGCCTTCGGCGATCAGCTTGATCCACTGGGGGATGGAGTTGTCTATGGGACAGCTCACGTGACACGGCGACGGCCGCCACTCGTGCACGGGCGTGGCCGCGCGCCACGTGCCCGTGTTGAAGATGTCGGTGTACCCAGTGGTCCAGGCGGTGGGGATCTCCTTGGGTGTCGTGTTCACACAGCCGCTCCCGCCGTCACGTCCGCTCCCTTGATGGCGTCCGCCCCCTTGATGCGCACCAACCTGAAGCCGTCGCGCACGCACAGCACGTTCTCCTCCGACTTCGCCGGCGAGACCTCCCGCACCACTTCCGCCAGCACCTCAAGAGCGGGCGAGCCCATAACCCGGGTAAAGGCTCCAAGAATGGCCGAG
>CAZDGO010000414.1:0-2403 GCA_964504825.1 uncultured Gaiellales bacterium | reverse complement strand
CGGCGTTGCTTCTGCCGGCGACTCGTAGAACTGCCCCTGCGTCACCAGCCGGTACGCCGGGATCAAGAGCAGCGCCCCCGCCGCGACCTGAAACGCCGCGTCCGAGATGTTCAGGAAGTCCAGCATCTCGTGCCCGCCCAGCGCAAACCCGATCAGCATCGTCCCCGCCGCCACCACCGCGATCACGGCCACCTGCATCCGCTGAGCGACCGCCATCTTGTTCGTCATCAAGTTGAAGACGACCAGGTTCCCCACCGGGTCGATGATCACGAAAAACGCGACGAACGAGCGCGCGAGGTCCTCGCTCATCTACTCGCGTCGTCCCATGTTCCAGGTTCCCACTTCCTTGTTCCTCGCCCTTCTGGCTACTGGCTACTTGCTCCTGCCTACTTGCTGCTTGCTCCCGGCTACTTGCTACTTCGTCCGCGTCGCGCCCCACGAGTCCCAGTACGTCACCTGCTCCACCGGCATCCGCGGCCCTTGCCCGAACTTGCCCTTCGGCCAGCCCATCGGGATCAGGCACATTGTTTCGTATCCCTCCGGCACCCCCAGCAGCTCCTTCGCCTCGGCCTCGTGCGTCCTGTGCAGGGTCGTCAGAGTCGTGCCCAGGCCCTCGGCGCGCGCTGCCAGCATCAGGTTCTGCACCGCCGGGAAGATCGACGATCCCAGACCGGAGACCGCCGCGGTCCCCGCCGCTCGCACTGTCGGAATGATGAAGACGGGAGCGTCTGCCAGGTTCCTCGCGAGGTGGTCCGCAGAGCGCAGCGTGCGCGCCTGATCGCTGTCCCCCTCGATGCCTCCTTGCGCAGCGCCGTACATCTGGTTCCAGCCATCCAGGTACCACTCCGCAATCTTGTTCTTCTTCTCCTGGTCCGTGACCACGATGAAGTTCCACGGCTGCCGGTTGCCGCCGCTCGGCGCCCGGATCGCCGCGTCCAGCACCTTCCAGATTAGTTCCTCCGGCACCGGGTCCGTCTTCAGCCGCCGCATCGCCCGCAGCGAGTAGATCGCCTCATACAGTTCCATCAACTACCTCCTTATCTCGGAAAACATCGCCAGCCTATCAGTTGGCGCTGGGCACGTCGAAATCAACCGAGTTATACATCGAATACGAGAACTGAACAGAGACCATCGAACCCGAGGCGACCGGGAAGCGCACTTCGACTTGGCCAATCCGGGGCGGTTCACTAGGAAGCACATCTACATACAACTCAGCTTGCGACCCGACGGCGCCCATCGGGCGGATTGCAGTGAATTCCCATGTGTCATCTCGGCAGATTAGCGACTTGTCGCCCACTTCACATTCGGTATCCGTCGTGTGCGATCTAAACATCCGCCGCTGTGTTTCCAAGAGAACCTCCATGGTGTCCACATCGCCACGGAATCGAGTGCTCTCTGAGGAGCCTTCTGCACCAACTTGGTCGAACGTTCCAAGGTCCAGTGCAACAAGCGGGAAATCCGGGAAGTACGTATAGCCGGGGCCAACAGCGGGGACGAATATTGGGGGATCGGCGTCAGATTTCAGCCATTCAACGCACCGGCTGCCGTCCGTTGCACACAACCTAGCAAAAACGCTCCCGCCGAACCACACTGCCTCTGTATATCCGCAACCTTCATCCACTATCGACGGATCTTCGATGTCGTACGCACAAGGCGGGTCCCCTGGAAAATACAGAACCCGAAAGCCTTTCTCCCGCACGTAGTCGGCTCTCCAACGCCGACCATCGTAGAGATCATCGCCGTTTACATGAACCTCGACGTTGTAGGAATCGGCTTGGAGGAGCCCCTCCAGACCCGATCGTACGACGCTCTCATCGGCGGACTTGGTGGGGCCAAGGGATTGTGGTTCTGACTCACCGCATGCGTATGCGCTGGCGAGACCAGCGAGAACGACGACGCCCAACATTGCGGAGCGCGCCAAACTTAAGATCCTGAGCTCCTGGATCTTCCCCCCAACGCTCACCGCTCCACCATCACGTCCCCAACCTCGACCTCATCCCGAGGCCCCGGCTCGTAGCCCGGCTCCGGATACCCCAGCAGCACGAGGAACGCCGGCTCCCAACCATCTGGCAGCTCCAGCGCCTGCCGCACCGCGGGGCCGCAGAACAGCGGCGCGCCTTTCAGGTAACCCACGAGCCCGCGTTCGACCGCCGCCAGCAGCAGGTTCTGTAGCGCCGCGCCGAGGCTCTGCACGAACATGTCGCGCTCCGCCGCCAGCCGGCGCTCATCCGGCTGCTCCTTTGTCTCGTCCAGCACCAGGCAGGCCACCAGCAGCGCCGGCGCGCCCGACACCTGCTCCCGCGACCGCGCCAGCATTCGCTGCACCTCGCGCACCGGCGTGTCTTGCTTCCGCAGGTCCGAGAGCCACGACTCCGCCATCGCGTCCGCCAGCCGCTCCTTCGC
>CAZDGO010000413.1:0-2406 GCA_964504825.1 uncultured Gaiellales bacterium | reverse complement strand
GGCGAGATCCTTCAGGCGGTGTTCGCCGAGGTCCTCAAGGGCGACGCCGTTCCCTGCAGCCAGCTCGGCCGTAGCCGCGGACACGAGGACCTGCCCTCCGTGGCCGGCTGCCGCGATCCGCGCCGCCCGGTGGACGTCGATCCCGACATAGCCCTCGTCGGTCCGAAGCGGGGAACCGGTGTGGATTCCCATGCGAACCTGGATCGGCCCACCCTCGATGACTGCCTGGGCGTCGGTCGCCGCCGCCAACGCGCCCGAGGCGGAGGGAAAGGCCACAAATAACGCGTTCCCCTGCGTGTCCACCTCGACCCCACCGTGACCGGCGAAGGCCTGGCGCAGCAGCCGCCGATGCTCTGAGAGCGCGTCCGCGTAGGCCGCCTCTCCGAGTTCGTGCAGGAGTCTGGTGGAGCCTTCGATATCGGTGAACAGGAACGTCACCGTACCGGTGGGAAGCTCAAGGCGGGACATCTCTCGGCGAGGGTACCGCCGCGTGGGGCAGCGGCGCTAGGTCTTGTTTGGCCCCGTTCCCAGCCGGTCACATGCCGAATCGGAGCGACGGTCGAGTCTCTCGAGTTTGTCCCAACCTCCGGACCTTGCTCAAGTAGAGGCGCCCGATGGTGACGGCGCCCCCCGGATCGTAGCTGCGTGGCGCTTCCAGCGTCTTGGTCCGAAGTGCAAGAGACGCATCGGCGGGCGGCGACAGGGGTCGTTGCCATGCTAGGGCAACGAGCGGATCAGTCGCGACGGAGCCGGTACCAGCGCGGGTCGGCCTTCATCCGCGCGGGTACTTTGGGGTTGGCGACGGCGGCCTCCTCATCGATCACGTGCCACCCGGTGAAGACTGCCTCGATGTCTCCGCGGCTCGCCCCACGTGGGCCAGGTCCTCTCTGCGCGCGAGCCCACGCCAGCATCAGCAAGGTGGCGTCGGCGGTGGCGACCGCGCTCACCTCCCGAGCCATCGCCTCTCGCTGCGCGTCGTTCAGGTCGTGGAAGGTCATAGAGTCGAGCAATAGCCGAAAGTCGGAGTCGAGACCGGCGGTTCGGAGCGCCGTGACGTCGCCCCGGACGAACCGCACATCGACACCCGCTTCCTGTGCCCGCTCGCGCGCCGTGCGCAGGGCTTGCAGGACGATATCGACACCCGTGACCTGCCACCCTCGCGCCGCCAGATTGAGCGACAGCCATCCGGTGCCGCAGCCGAGGTCGAGCGCCTGCCCGTAGGGCGGCTGGCGTCCCCTAGGGCGGCTGGCGTCCCTCTCCTCGCGGGCGAACAGCGCGGAGACCTGCTCGAGGGTCGGGCCGTTCATGGCTGCGGCCTCCCAGGGAGTGAAGCCGACGCGGTAGGCGACCTTGTAGAACATGGAACCGAGAACCGCCGGCCATCCGTGGCCCATATGAATCCCCCCGGCAGACATCTAAGTGTGGCGCCGCGAAGGAGTCAAGGTTTGGGACCTACCCTTCCCTCGAACGACGGATCGTACTTACCGATGGGTGGCTAGGCACCGCGACCGTCTGGGCCGGGCCCTCGGGGCTGACCGCGCCGTAGCAACTCACATCGCCAATAGAATCCCCTCGTGAAGCAAGCCCAGACGAGACTTCGGCTCGTAGACATAGCCAACCTGCTCGGTGTGACGAAACAGCGAACCCATCAGCTCGCCCCGTGCAGGGAGGCTCTCCCTGTGTAAACGACGTTGGAGGGAACTACAACTAGCGGTTGGATGCATGTCCTATCGCGGGAACGGGCCCGAACTCAGCCCCCCGCACCCGGTCGAGGACAGCTCTTCACGGCTGGTGCCGGAACAGCCCGAACACACGTCGGGCGTCCGTTTCTCGCTCGAAGATGTGAATGATCAAGTCAGGCGTGTGCCGAAGTTGCACGGCGATCCGGTAGCTTGTCTCGATCAGAACCACGCGGTCGAGCCGATTCAGGACCCTCACCTCTGAGTCCTCCGCGACGCGATCCACCGTGTCGCCGACGGCGAGCACGAACCGCTGCTGGTCGATGAAGGAGTGCATGCGCTGTAGGCCGAGTATGGGACGAGAGGCCCCTATACGCGATGGTCCAAACGGGGGGCATCGGGGTCACCCGCAACTTGATTAGGGCGGGCCTTCAGCACTGGGCCGATAGTCCAATGACTAGCTCCAGAAGAGGTGCAAGAGTGCCGGCGCCTTGGCCGCTCCAGATCCTGTCCAGATGTTGCGACTGCGCTGAAACAGCATCGCGGTGGCCGCACCGCTCCCTGAAGGGTACGTTTTCTCTGACTCGTCGCCCTGACCCAGCGCCGATGTAGCATCGCGCGGTCATGCTGTTCGCTCTCCTCTGCGCGTTGCTCCGCCGCGTGATCGGGTCTGGTCGTCCGAGTGCGGATCGCGAACTGGAGATCGAGGTCGTCGTCCTTCGGCACC
>CAZDGO010000412.1:0-2407 GCA_964504825.1 uncultured Gaiellales bacterium | reverse complement strand
GGGCGAACTGCGCCCCGACGAATAGCGCGCCGCCTCCCGACCGGCCGAGCGCTCTTCAGAGTCAAACTGTCTCCCCATCGCCATCGCCGCCGCGGGGTTGGGAGAGGTGGAGGTGATCGGCAAGGGTGGGAAGTTGCCGGATCTCGACTCTATACGGGGACTCCATTACGCACCGGACCGTTCAGCGAGCCGCTCGATGCGCCCGTCGCGGTCAACCGAGACGAACCGGTAGCGCCGGCAGTCCGTCAAGGCCGGCGGGTGGCATCAACCGTGATGAGGCCCGTTTCCGTGCCACCGACCGTTGCTCTGAACGGTCGGTGCGACCGTGAACCCGTCCCGGAAACACCGACCGTGCCGAGCTACGGTCGGTGGCACGCGGAGCCTCCCGCGAGCCCGATAGCCGCGCCCGGAGGCACAAACGGAGATCCGCCCATGCGATCCCGTCGGCGAGAAGCACCGACGCCCCTTGACTCGGACCCGAACCAACCCGATACTTCTCTGGAACGTACAGGATGTACGTTACGTACATGTATTCTGTCCGGGAGGCCCTTCCATGACCACCATGACCGTCACCGCCGCCCGGGACGACCTCTCCGAAACCGTGAACCTCGTCCGCTACGGCAACGAGCGGGTGGTTCTGGAGCGCAACGGCAAGCAGGTCGCGGCCCTGGTTTCCATCCGAGACCTGCGCCTCCTGCGGCTCCTCGAAGATAGACTCGACATCCGCGAGGCACAGGCCGCCCTGGCCGACCCCGAGCGCATCCCCTGGGAGAAGGTGAAAGCCGACCTTGGCATCAAGACCAAAGCCAGGACCCGGCCCCGAGCCAAAGCCAAGGCCAAACCGGCCCGGCGCGCCGCCCGCACCAAACCCCGGCACGTACCGCGTTGAGTTCACGTCCGCAGCCGCCAGGTCGCTCGCGAAACTTTCCGAAGCCGCCCGCAACTCCCTCGGCGCCGTCATCGAAGGGCTCCGCGCCAACCCCCGGCCGCGCGGCGTGGAGAAACTCAAAGGCAGGTTGGGCCTCTACCGCGTGCGCTCGGGCGATTACCGCGTGGTCTACACCATCGAGGATGGGCGGACGCTTGTCGTCACGATCGTCCGGGTCGGCCACCGGCGCGACGTGTACGACTCGCTTTGACAGCGCCAACTCCGGACCCGGCGGGTAGCACAGGGGAGGCCCCCATCGTGCCACGGTCGCCGCGGCGACCGTGCTCGTCACCCTCAATCCCCACCGACCAACCATCCCCCTCCGCGCCCCTCCATCCTCACCGGCTCCGCAGGACGATGCTCGCCGGCTCCTCGCTCTCCCTGTGGCCGCCATTCTCAAAGGTCTTCTTCGCCAAGGCCTGCCTGCTTCAAGAGGTGGCGCAGCAGCCCGACTTTCAGCGGCTTGTTGGCATGGATCGGGATCGACAGCCGCACCACCGAGCCTTGCTTGCCGTAGATGTGATGGCTCCCCGTGACCCGCAGGAGGGTCCAGCCGCGGCGCTCGACGGCCTTCGCGAGGTCCTTGCCGCTGGTCTGCTTCACACCGCGATCTCGAACACGCGCTGCGTCGGGTCGGTCGTCGGCGGCTGCACGTCGAGTGAAAGGCACCCCTCGACCGCGTCATACAGGTTCTGGAGCAGTTCCTCGAACGTGTCGCCCTGTGTCGCGCAACCGGGAATCCCCGGAACTTCCGCCCAGAAACCGCCTTCCTCGGCGTCATGGATGATGACCTTGATCTTCATGGCGCAGAGTGTAGTCGGGCAATGTTGGCCGCACATTTGGCGGGTGGCACGGGAGACGCGGCTATCGCATTATCGATTACCGCCGACCAAACCAGCGTTGACAGGCCTCGCTTCCCGCCTCCTGGAAGTGCCGCTTCACCCAGGCGCTCGGGTCGAAGTAGTAGACGGTCATCGCCGATCCTGAATCAGGATTTCAGAGGCGGGAGTTCCCCCCACGCGCAGCGGCACGACCTCACGGAATCGCGCGGGGCCATTGGCGGGTGGCGGCGGCTGTGCGGTCGATGAGACGGGGGCATTGGCCCGCAGAGCGAGAAAGTCCCGCTCCAACAGGACCACGTACCGCTCACCGTGGATCTCGATGGTCTGGATGGTCATAAGGTCGCCTTGATCTCACAACATGAACACTTCACACGCGGCGCAGCCCTTCCAGCACCACTCACTTCTTCTTGTAGTAATCCAGGTTAATCTGGATGTAGTTGTTCCACTCCGCCGGCAGGTCGTCCTGCGGGAAGATCGCCTTCACCGGGCACTCGTCCACGCACAGCCCGCAGTCGATGCACGTGTCCGGGTCGATGTAGAGCTGGGTCGCGGTGGCAAAGTCCGGGTCGCTCTTGGTCGGGTGGATGCAATCGACCGGGCAGACGTCCACGCAGGAGACGTCCTTGGTGCCGATGCA
>CAZDGO010000411.1:0-2407 GCA_964504825.1 uncultured Gaiellales bacterium | reverse complement strand
CCGCGATCAAACAAGGAGGCGCTGCTTCGTTACTCCTCGACGGCTTCATCAGCGGCGAGGACCGCTTTGGCCGCTGCGGCGGCCTCATCCTCGAGCAACTCCTCCTCTGTTGCCACTCGTGGTGCCAGGATCGTAGCGATCACGAATCCGGGATCGTCCAAGAACGTGACGCCTTCGGGGGCCACCAGGTCGGCGATTTTCACGTGGTCGCCAATGCCGAGATTGCTCACGTCGAACTGCAGGTTCTCCGGGACCGTCGTGGGCAACGCCCTGACGTGCACCTCGCGGTGCTGGTGGTCGAGTACGCCGCCGTCTTGGATGCCCCGGGCAGTGCCCACGAGCTCTATGGCGACAGCCGCCTCGATCTCCGTCTTCAGATCGATCTCATGGAGATCGATATGCAGTATGGCGTTCCGCGCGGGCGACCGTTGCATCTCTTTGATGACCGCGAAATGTTTCTTGCTCCGGCCGGCGCCGTAGTGCAACTCAAGCACGACATTGTTGCCGTGGTGGAGTGCCTCCCGCAGATCCAGCAGCTCGAGCGTCAGCGGCACTGTCTGCAGACCTTTGCCATAGACCACCGCAGGCACCTGGCCGGCCACTCGCATGCGCCGAGCCGGTCCTTTGCCCGATGTGTCGCGCTCTTGCACCGCCAATTTGAATGTATCCATATCTCCTCCTCGTGTAGCCCCGCGCGTGGCCGATCAGAACAGCTGGTTCTCGCCCTGGAACAGCTCACTGACCGACTCGTCGGCGAAGACATTGTATATGGTGTCGGCTAGGATACCCGCCGTGGACAGCACGACGATCTTCTCCCGGCCGACGGCAGCCTGGAGCGGGATGGTGTCGGTGACCACCAGCTCCTTGAGGGACGAGTTCGCGATACGCTCGCACGCCGAACCGGAGAGCACCGGGTGCGTCGCCGCCGCGTAGACCTCGGTGGCTCCTTTCTCCATGAGGGCCTCGACCCCGTTGCACAGGGTGCCGGCCGTATCGATGATATCGTCCACGATGATGGCGGTCTTGCCGGCCACCTCACCGATGACATGCATGACGCGGGCGATGTTGTGCTCGGGTCTCAGTTTTGTGAGCACGGCGAGGGAGGCCCCGAGTCGATCGGCGAACCTCTTCGCCATCTTGAGCCCACCAGCGTCCGGCGATACGACGACGATGTCTTCGAGTCCCTTGAACTTGAAGTAGTCGGAGAGCATGGGCACGGCCGTCATGTGGTCCACGGGGACGTTGAAGAACCCCTGGACTTGGCCCGCATGCAGATCCATGGTCAGCACCCGGTCCACCCCCGCGGCCTGGAGCAGATCGGCCACCAGTTTGCCTGTTATCGGCTCCCGGGGTTGGCTCTTCTTGTCCTGACGAGAGTATCCATACCAGGGAACCACCGCCGTGATGCGGTGCGCCGAAGCCAGCTTGGCGGCCTGGATCATGATCAGCAGCTCCATGAGGTTCTCGTTCACCGGCCGGCACGTCGGCTGGACGATGAAGACGTCGGCCCCCCGGATGCTCTCTACGTACTTCACGTAGATCTCACCGTCGGCGAACGTCTTCACCGTCACAGGGCCCAGAGAGAGGCCCAGCTTGAACGCGATGCGCGCGCTCAACTCGGGGTTGCCGCGTCCGGAGAACAACATGAGCGACCGATATGTGGTCGTGCGCACCGACGTGCGCACCGACCGCGCAGTCGAGTCGTCGTCTCTACTCTCCATCGCCCTCCACATCTCCGTCGCCTCGACTACGGTCTGCGTAGCCCCTGATGTTCTTCTGGCGACACCGGGCGATGCCCAAGGCCTCCGCTGGTACGTCCCTCGTGATGATCGACCCCGCTCCGGTGGTCGCGTCGTCTCCGACGGTGACCGGAGCAACGAACACGGTATCGGAGCCGGTCCTCACGTTATCACCGATGACAGTGGGATGCTTGTGACACCCGTCGTAGTTCGCGGTTATGTTGCCCGCCCCGATGTTGGTGCCACTGCCGATGGTAGTGTCGCCTATGTAGCTGAGATGCGGCACCTTGCTGCCCGGCCCGATGCTGCTCTTCTTGATCTCGACGAACGCTCCGGCTTTCGCCCCCTCGCCCAGTTGCGCCTGAGGCCGTAGATAGGTGAACGGCCCCACAGACGCGCCGGCATCGAGCACGGCTCCGTCGGTGTACGACTGCCGCACTCGGCACCTATGCCCTACCTGGGTGTCGATCAGGGTGGCGCCAGGGCCGATCTCACTGCCCGTCCCAACGGTGGTGGAACCCCGCAGGCAGGTGAACGGCAGGATGGTCACGTCGGATTCGAGCCGCACGGTGACATCGATGTGCGTGGAGCCCGGGTCTTCGATCGTGACCCCGGCGAGCATCCAGTCGCGGCAGATGCGGGCCCGCATGAGCAGCTGCGCCTCGGCC
>CAZDGO010000410.1:0-2428 GCA_964504825.1 uncultured Gaiellales bacterium | reverse complement strand
ACCTCGACGCCACCACGGTGCTGTCGCGGGCGATCTCCGAGAAGGGCATCTACCCGGCGGTGGATCCACTCGACTCGACCAGCCGCATCCTTTCGGTGGACGCGGTGGGCGAAGAGCACTACCACGTAGCCACGCAGGTGCAGGAGATCCTCCAGCGGTACAAAGACCTGCAGGACATCATCGCTATCCTGGGCATGGACGAGCTCTCCGATGAAGACAAGCGCGTCGTTCAGCGCGCCCGCAAGGTCGAGCGTTTCCTCTCGCAGCCGTTCTTCGTGGCCGAGGCCTTCACGGGGCAGCCGGGCACGTACGTGGCGGTCAAGGACACCGTCAAGGGTTTCAAGGAGATCGTCGAGGGACGGCACGACGACCTGCCCGAGCAGGCTTTTTACATGGTCGGCTCGATAGACGAAGCCATCGCCAAGGCTCGGCAGATGCGGGGCCAGGCGGAGGAGGAGTAGCCTGTGGCTGAGCCAACAGGACACTTCCTGCGTGTGGAGATCGTGGCCCCGGACGGCCCTGTGTTCGAGGGTGACGTCGCCATGGTCGTGGTGCCCGCGATGCGCGGCGAGCTCGGCATCCTGCCGCGGCACGCTCCCCTGGTGGCCCAACTCAGCGTGGGAGAGATCCGCGTCCAGGCTCTCGATGGCTCGTGGATCGTGTTGGCTGTGGCGGAAGGGTTCGTCAAGGTGCAGTTCGATACCGTGACCATCCTTGCCGACGCCGCGGAACTGGCCTCGGAGATAGACGTACCCCGAGCTGAAGCCGCTGTGGAGCGGGCTACTCAGCGTCTCGAAACGCACAAACCAGGTGGCGTTTCGGAGGATGGCGAGGAGGTCGACGTGTACCGCGAAACCATGGCCCTCAAGCGTGCGAAGAACCGGCTACGGGTGGTATGCCGGGACTAGACGTGCATCTCGAGAAAGAAGAATCTCGGTACGTGGTGCGGGGGGGACCTCGCCTCTCCGGGCACGTCGAGGTCTCCGGCGCCAAGAACTCGGCGCTCAAACTGATGGCCGCCAGTCTGCTGGCCCCTGGGTTGAGCGTGTTGCACAACGTGCCCGCCATCGAGGACGTCCGTACCATGCGCGAGGTCCTCGAGCATCTCGGGGCGTTGGTGACCGTAGACGGTGGCTCCATGCGTATCGACACGTCGGGGGTGGCGTCGCACGTGGCCCCGTACGAACTCGTGCAGCGCATGAGGGCCTCCATCCAGATCATGGGCCCGTTGGTGGCCCGATTCGGGCATGCGCGGGTGGCCATGCCCGGGGGATGCAACCTTGGCCCCCGCAAGATAGACATCCACCTGCGGGGTCTGCGGCAGTTGGGAGCCACGGTGCGCACCGGCCACGGGTTCGTGGAGGTGACCGCCGAGAAGCTGCGGGCCGACACGATCATCCTGGAATACCCCAGCGTTGGCGCCACAGAGAACCTACTCATGGCTGCGGTGCTGGCCGACGGAGTAACGGTCATCGACAACGCCGCGCGCGAGCCGGAGATCGTCGACCTGTGCAAGTTCCTCGTCAGCATGGGGGCCGAGATAGAGGGCGCGGGGACCTCCCGGGTCACGGTGCGCGGCGTCAGCGAGATGCACCCCGCCGAACACACGGTCATCGGCGACCGCATCGAAGCGGGCACGTTCCTGATCGCCGGGGTGCTTACCGGCGGAGACGTGGAGGTGCAAGGGGTGAGCCCTCATCACCTGGACATGTTCCTGACCAAGCTGCGTGCGATCGGGGTGCAGGTGCAAGAGAACGGTCGCAAGATCCGCGCGTGGGGCGACCCGGCCTACTATGCCGCCACCGATATCGCCACGCTACCGTACCCGGGGTTCGCCACCGACCTGCAGGCGCAGGTGATCGTGCTGTTGTCGTTGGCGCAGGGGACGTCCATAGTCACCGAGAACGTGTTCGTGAACCGCTTCGGCTTCGTCGATGAACTCATGCGTTTGGGCGCCGACATCAAGGTCGCGGGTCACTACGCGGTGGTCAACGGCGGCCGGTCTTTCAGTGGGGCCACGGTGCGTTCCCCGGATCTGCGCGCGGGTGCGGCCTTAGTGCTCGCCGGCCTGGTTGCCGAGGGGACTACGGAAGTGCGTGACATCTACCACGTCGATCGAGGCTACGAGCGCTTCGACGAGAAGTTGCGCTCACTCGGTGCCGATGTGGAACGGATCGATCCGCGGGGGAGTCACAATTCGTATGCCGCCTGATCTTTCGTTCACCGATAAGCCGTATAGCGTCTACACGGTCGAGAAGCGCCGTGGAAGACGCTGGCTGCGCGTACTTCTGATCAGCCTGCTGGTCGTGGTGGCGGTGGTGGCCATGGCGGCAGGGGGGATCTACCTCTGGCTTGACTACAAAGTGGCAAAGCCGAACAGCGGACCCGATGCCTCCGCCATCTACGATTTCTTGATCAAGCCTGTCCC
>CAZDGO010000409.1:0-2434 GCA_964504825.1 uncultured Gaiellales bacterium | reverse complement strand
CTCGACCGTCTCTGAATCTTCATCCTCCAGGAGTCCGCCTGCGGACACTTATGGCGTTGATGGCGGCGCTGATGTTTGCAGTTGCCGTCTCCGCATGCGGTTCTAGCGATTCTCAGCCCGAGATCTCTAGTGCTCCGGACAACCTTCTTAAGCCCGCTCAGATCTCCGAGTATCCACAGGGAAGCGTCGAGCAGGCGTTTCTCGAGTTCTGGTCGAGCCTCCAGTTTCAGTCTTGGGCAGAAGCGGCCTCCTACTATCACCCCGAGTTTCGCGATTTCGTTGGCACGGCATCGGTGATCGGTGCCAAGAAGCTCAATGGGTCGACGTATCCGCTCCTGAAACCGGTGATTGCCCGGGTCGGGGAACACGATGGGGAGACCACGATCTTCTACGCCCTGCGACTTCCAGATGGTTCGAAAGAGCTGAACTCGATCACTTGGCGAAGGAATGACGGGAGTTGGCAGATTATCTACGACTCACGGTTGGACCCAGAGCTGCATCAGTTCGCACAGAATCAAGTCGAACTCGAAGAGAACGGATCGCTGTCCACTGATCCATCCGAGGGCCCATCGGCACAAGCTGCCAAGGCCGGTATCAATGCCGCAAATCTTCAGGCCGAATTCCGCGCACGAGAACTAGATCCAGCCAGTTAACTTTCTCGGACTGCCTGGCCGATGACAGCCAGGTGGCCGTCGACGAACTTGCCTAGGTCATGCTGCTCCAGCGCATTGCGACGGGCGCCTTCTCCCATCCTCCGGCGCAGGTGTGGATCGTCGATCAATCGCTCCAGCGCCACGGCGATCTCGCCTGGCTCGTGCGAAACGAGCAGGCCGCCCCCTTCGGTAACCACCTCCTTGGTTCCCCCGGCCTCGGTGCCGACCAGCGGGCGGCCGAGCATGGCCGCCTCGATCAGGGCGTTCGGGCTCCCCTCGTCATCGGAGAGCAGAACGGCAATGTCATGCGTGGCCCAGAAGTCGCGGATGTCCGTGATCGGCCCGCCCGCGGTGACTCGGTCCGAGAGACCGCGGCGTGCGATCTCATCCGAGACCTGCGCTCGCATCTGCCCGGCTCCGGCCAGGTCCGCGTGCCAAGGGGTTCGAGCCGAGAGCCGGCTGAGCGTCTCGATCAGGCGCAGATGGCCCTTTTCCGGACGGTAATTGGCTACGTAGCCGAGAGCGACCGGGTTCCCCGATGCGGATGGCAGAGGATCTACGGTCGGGTGGCCGTTGCGGACCAGCGTCAGTCGCTCCGGGCGTACCCCGCGCGATTCGGCCTCCCGAACCACTGCTTCCGAGTTGCCGGTGACTTTCTCGGCCCGCCGCTCGGCCCAGCGGATCGCCATCCGAAATATCGCCTGGCTTTCGGCCTCGGAGCCGCAGACGCTCCTGCGGGCGATCACCACGGGAATTCCCAGCGCCCGCGCCGCCGGTGTGACGGTGGTCGAGGCCTCCTCGAGCCAGGCGTAGACGACGTCTGGCCTGAGGCGGCGCAGGGTCCTGTACGTGCGCGGGAGCGAGATGGCGGGGCGAGTCGCACGCGGCCCGCCGGAGGGGGGAAGTTGGACAAGCTCGACGCCGAGCTCGCGCAGGCGCAGTGCGTGGGCCTCGTCGCAGACCGTTGAGAAGGTGAGGACCGAGGCCTCGACGCGCTCGGGATGGGC
The DNA here is from genome assembly GCA_964504825.1 of uncultured Gaiellales bacterium. Lineage (GTDB taxonomy): Bacteria > Actinomycetota > Thermoleophilia > RBG-16-64-13 > RBG-16-64-13 > JAJZQZ01. The sequence goes on along the minus strand of CAZDGO010000409.1, from coordinate 774 downwards.
CGCCGAGATCAGCTGCATCAGCTGGCGCTCGGAGCCACCCAGCCCGAGGCCGCCGATCGCGAACATGACGTGGGGCCTAGTCGCCATCGATCCAGCACCTGTGCCACTGCTCGAGCACCGCGAGGTTCCACACCCGGTAGGTGTGGTCGGCTTTCCCGTCAAGGTGCTCGGCGAGCAGCCGTCGCACCTGGTCGGGGCGGAAGTATCCGCGCTCCAGGGTCCTCTGGTCGAGCAGGAGATCCTCGACCCAACTCCGCAGCTCGGCGCGTAGCCAGCTGCCCACCGGGACTCCAAAGCCCTGCTTGCGGCGGTGGACCAGGTCGTCGGGCAGTCCGCGGCGTCGGGCGATCTCCTTTAGGGCCCACTTCGTCGTGCGGCCGCGCAGCTTCATCTTCTCCGGGAGGCTGGCCGCAAACTCATAGACGCGGTAGTCGAGGAACGGCGAGCGGACCTCGAGGCCGCCGGCCATCGACATCCTGTCCACCTTGACCAGCAGGTCACCCGGCAGGTAGCTGTCGGTGTCGAGGGCCAGGTAGCGGTCGACCCCGGGGAGGTCGGGCGGGTCGAGGGTCTTCTCCCAGGCAGCGGCGGAGGAGCCTCCCGCGGCCTCGATGAACTCCGGTGTGCAGAGCGCGTCGATCTCGGCGGGGCTGAAGTGAGACATCATCGACGCATAACGCTCGCTGGGGTTCCTCGCAATCGCGTCGGCTGCCCGCCGCAGCTGATCGGCCCGCTTCGGCAGCAGCGAGAGTGCCCCGGTCCGCTCGAGCAACC
>CAZDGO010000408.1:0-2440 GCA_964504825.1 uncultured Gaiellales bacterium | reverse complement strand
CTACCGGCGGCCATCTCGATGGCGCGGGTGCCGTACTCCTTGAGCTGGGAAGTGTGGGTCACCATGAGGATGGTGACCCCCGTGGAATGGTGCAGGTCGCCGAAGCCCTGCATGATCTCGGCCTCGGTGCGCTCATCGAGGTTGCTCGACGGCTCGTCGGCCAAGAGCAGCCGGGGCCGGTTCACCACGGACCGGGCAAGCACCACACGTTGTTGCTGACCGGCCGAGAGCTCCCGCGGATAGGCTGTGAGCTTGTCGTCGAGGCCAACCAGCGTGAGAAGTTCCCGCGCCCGCGCGCGGAGCGCCGGGTCCTTGGCTCTCATTGTGCCGAAGGTAGCGGGCAACACTACGTTCTCGAGGGTGGTGAGCGTGGGCAGCAGGCTGGGAAACTGGAAGACGAAGCCCACCCACTCGTTGCGCAGGCGGGAGCGATCGGCGTCGGAGAGGCTCCAGAGGTCGACTCCGTCAAGGAGGATCTGGCCGCTGGTGGGAGTGGTGAGTCCGGCGATGAGGTTGAGAAGCGTAGTCTTGCCCGAGCCCGAGCGACCCGTAATGACCAAGAACTCTCCGGCGTCGACCTCAAGATCGACGCCGTCGACCGCCGCCACAGCCACGCCCTTCTTGGCGACGTAGTTCTTCGAGGCTCCGCGCAACGAGATCATGGACTCACTCCCTCATGGCGAGCGCCGCATCCTGACGACTGATCCGCAGCGCGGGCACGAAGGCCGCGAGTGCCACTCCCAGGAGGGCGAGGAGCAACCCGGCAGCCACGAGAGCCACCAGGATGGGTGCGCTGGGGAAGAGAAAGGGGAAGCCCACCGAGGAGATGATGAGCTGCCGGAAGAGTGAGATGCCGAAGGCGGCGAGCGCGATGCCGGCGACGGCGCCGCAGGCAGCCAGAATCAGGGCCTCAGCAAGGAGTGAGGTGAGGACCGCGCCCCGAGTAGCACCCAGGGCGCGCAGGACTCCGATCTCCCGACGGCGTTCGTGCACGGCCATGGAGAAGATCAGGCTGATGACGACGAGCGATAGGACGAGGATGAGCCCCAGCACGGCCAGCATGCCCCGGACGAGACCGTTCATCTGCGCGCGGAAGGAGCCGAAGAGGTCGGCGCTCTCGATGGGCGTCACCCCAGCCACCTGCTTGACGATATCCGCGGCCACCTGTGTGCGGCCCGCGCCGGGGGCGAGCTTGACCATGATGGCTGAGATGCTGTCGGGGGGCACGACGAGCGGCTTCTCGGCTTGGGTCACCGAGAGCCGGGCCACCTTCTTGGCGGTGGCGAAGGTCAGGAAGACCGTCTGATCGAGACTGGTGCCGGTAGGTTCGAGGTTGGCCCTCACCTGCAGAGGCGAACCGTACAGCTTCAGTTCCTCTCCCGGGGGAGCGGTGATGAGCGAGCCGCCTACCACCTCACCCTCTCCCAAACCGGTGCCGGTTCTCGATCGGAGCCAAGGGCTCACGGTGAAATCCGACGCGGGATCGTATGCGACCACGAACATGTTCGCGGCCGAGCAGCAGCTCGCCCCTGGGAGCGAGGCCAGGAAGAGCTGGGGCGAGGCGGCCTGGACGCCCGAGACCTTGGCGACCTTCGCGAGGTTCGCGGCCGGCATCCAGGCTGTGGTGGGCGTCCCCATGAGGAGCGCCGTCTCGACCTTGCTCTCGGTGCCCCGGGGGACGACCACGATATCGGCCCCCATGCGATCGGCGGCCCGGCGCAGGCTGGTGCTGGCGCCCTGGACGATCAAGACCGTCGAAAGGGCGAGCCCGGAGATGAGCAGCGCGCAGGCGAAGATCACCCAGCTACGGAACGGACTGCGCGAGATGTTCTTGATGCCGAGTGAGAGGAGGCTCATCATACTGAGGCCAATGGTGGGTCTCCCTTCCGCTCTCCAAGCACGAGGACGATCACGCTCAGGACGATCACCGCCCCGCCCGCAAACAGCATGGTGGGTTTGAGTACCTCGTTGCAGATCATCGTTGCCTTCCCGCACGTGCCGATCAGGATGGTGGGCACAGCCATGGCGACACCGCCGAGCACGATGCCCAAAACCGCGAGCGCGCGGTTGGTCTCCTTGCGGCGCGATACCAAGAGGAGCAGGCCGAGGATCCCCAGCGGTATGGCCATGGCAACCCCAGCCTTGGCCGTGTAGAAGCACTTCATGGGCACCTTTGTGACCGTCGCCGCCAAGGTCGAACCCGACGCGCCGCCGCCGGTCATGGTCGTGCCCGTGGAGGCACTCATGCCACCTGTCGTGGCTGTGCCCATCCCGGCGGCGGGGGTTGTGGTCTTCCCGGCGGCGGGGGTTGTGGCCGCACTGCTGCTCATGGCCGTGACGGACAGGTAGCGGCCGCGGGCGGCACAGTTATACAGCGACGGGATGATGCCGATGACCAGCGCGAGCATGACGATCAGGACTCCGACCACTCGTTGCAGCG
>CAZDGO010000407.1:0-2444 GCA_964504825.1 uncultured Gaiellales bacterium | reverse complement strand
GACGCCTCGGGCCTGGTGGTGGACGAGCTCGAAGCCCTCATCGACCGGTTGGCCGGGGAGGGGCGGCGGGCCAAGTTCCTGTACATCGTGCCCACCTTCAGCAATCCGGGGGGAACCACGCTCACCCTCGAGCGCCGCCGGCGTCTGGTGGAGCTGGCCGCCGAGCGCGACCTGTTGATTGTGGAGGACAACCCCTACGGTATTCTCCGCTACGAAGGCGAACCGCTGCCCACGCTGCTCTCTCTGGACCGCGACGCCAACGTGATCTACCTGGGGTCGTTCTCGAAGATACTCTCCCCGGGCATCCGCACGGGCTGGATCGTGGCTCCACCCGCGATCCTGCAAAAATGCGTGTTCGGCAAGCAGGCCACCGACCTGTGCTCGAGTCCATTGAACCAGCTGTTCGTGCATGAGTTCGTGGCCAGTGGGGCCTGGCTGGACTATGTGGAGCAGCTGAAGGTCCTCTACCGCTCGCGGCGAGACGCGCTGCTGGCGGCGCTGGCGGAGGAGTTTCCCGAGGGGTCGCGGTGGACGGTGCCGGAGGGTGGTTTCTTCGTGTGGGCCACGTTGCCCGCGCCGGTGCATACGGGTGATCTGCTGGTCAAGGCCATCGAGGAGAATGTAGCGTTCGTGCGGGGAGACGCCTTTTACATGGATGGACAGGGCTCCACCAGCATGCGGCTGAACTTCAGCGGGAACCCCGAGGAGCGCATCCAGGAGGGGGTCCGTCGGCTGGGCGCCGTGATCAGGGATCAGATCGAGCTGTATCGGGCTCTGGGATTGTGATGCGGATGGGTGACATATACCGGGAGCGCGCGGACGGCGCTGGTCGAGGAAGGGGAGGGGCATGAGCGGCAGGCATGTGTGCGTGCTCTACGGGGGGCGTTCCCTGGAGCGGGACATCTCGGTGAGCACCGGGCGGCGGGTGATCCGGGCGCTGGAGTCTCGGGGGTACCGGGTCACCGGCATCGACGTAGACGAGTCTTTGGTGCGTCGCCTGGTGGAGCTACAGCCCGACGGGGTCTTCATCGCCATGCACGGCAAGGGCGGCGAGGACGGCACGGTGCAGGAGCTGCTGGAGATCCTGGGGCTGCCGTACACCGGTTCGGGAGTGCTGGCCAGCATCCAGGGGATGGACAAGGTGCTCACCAAGCACCTGCTGCTCGCCGAGGGCATCCCCACCCCACCGTTCCATGCCTTCAACGACGCCGCGTTCCGCGAACTGGGGGCGAAGGACACGCTCGATCTGATCGCCCAGGATCTGGGGCTGCCCGTGGTCGTCAAGCCGGCGGCGCAAGGGTCGGCCATGGGCATCAGCTTCGTCGCCGATGCGGGGGAGCTGCCTCGAGCCATGGTCTCGGCCCTCTCCTTCGACCGCAAGGTCTTGCTGGAGAAGTTCGTGCGCGGGCGGGAGTTGGCCGTCAGCCTGCTGGGCGATGGAGGAGACGCGCGGGTGCTGCCCATCGTGGAAGCCATCCCCAACAGCGCGCACGCCTTCTACGACTTCGACTCGCGCTATGTGGCCGGAGAGACCGACTTCGTGGCGCCCGCCGAGCTGGAACCGGGCGTGGCCGCCGAGGTGGAACGGATCGCATTGTCCACCTATCGCACGTTGGGCTGCCGGGGCTTCGGGAGAGTGGACATACTCCTGGACGACGCCGGGGTGCCCTGGGTGCTCGAGCTGAACACCATCCCCGGCTTGACCGAGACCTCCACCATGCCCATGGCCGCGGAGGCGGCGGGGCTCTCCTTCGAGGATATCGTGGTCGAGATCACGGATGCCGCCTGGGCGTGGCTATAGCGCGTCCAGCAGGCGCAGCCGGCCAGGCAGCTCACGCAGATCGCCCAGGCAACCGTCGCCGGTGGGCGTTGCCGGGTGGTCGTCACCGTGACGGACGCGCTGGTAGCAGATGAAGGGCATGCCGGCGGCCGCGGCCGCCAGGCCGTCGACTTCGGTGTCGCCCACGTAGAGCGCCTGTGGTGGCGTCAATCCCAAGCGCTCCACGGCCATCAGCAGCATCTCCGGGTGCGGCTTGGGGTTCTGCACATCGGCGGCGGTGACCACGGTGTCGACGTACGCGTCGAACCCGAAGTGGCGTACGAGGGCGGCCATGTCCGGCCCGCGGTTGGTAGCGATGCCCAGGCGGTACTGGGGGCGTAGTTCGCGAAGAACCTCGAGGGCGTATGGTTCAAGTTTCATGTCGCTGAGGAATTCGTCCGGGTCGAGGCCCGACACGAAGCCGTGCACGCGATGGCGGTCGGCGGGATCAGGCACCACGTGTGCGAACACTTCGGCGCCGGACCGGCCGAGGGCGATGGCGACCACCTCGGGGTCGGTGGAATCCAAAGGCGGCAGCCCCAGCTGGGCGAAGACCCAGTCGTAGAAGGGGATTACCAGGTCCTGGCTGTCGACGATGGTGCCGTCGCAATCGAAGATGACGCCC
>CAZDGO010000406.1:0-2445 GCA_964504825.1 uncultured Gaiellales bacterium | reverse complement strand
GGCAGCAGACCGAGCCCCGTCACCTCGGTCTGAGCGCTCTCCACCCCGTCGGGGTCAAGGATCCGCTCGCCAAGCATCTGATAGCCGCCGCAGACGCCCAGGACGTGCGCTCCCGCCGCCCGCCGCGCCGCCAGCGCCGCTTCGAAACCGCGCTCGCGCAGCGCCAATAGGTCACCGACGGTGCTCTTCGTGCCCGGGACGACCACCAAATCGGCGCCCTCCAGATCGACCGGCCGCTCGGCCCAACGCACCCGGAAGAGGCCACACTGCTCAAGAGGCCGGAAGTCGGTGAAGTTCGACACCCGGGGCAGCCGGATCACCGCCACCTTCGGGCCCTCCCCGATAGGCCAGCCGTCCGCCGCCACCGGCCGCCGCGACTGCTCCTGCGCCGATTCGTCCAAGGCCACGGAATCCTCGTCGTCGATGCCCACATCGCGCAGATAGGGCAGCACTCCCACCGAGCGCATCCCCGTGCGCTCCTCCAGCTCGCGCAGGCCGGGCTCCAAGATGGTCACGTCTCCACGGAACTTGTTCACCACGAACCCGCGCAGCCGCGCCCGGTCGGCCTCGTCGAGCAAGGCCCACGTGCCATAGAGAGACGCGAACACCCCGCCGCGGTCGATATCCGCCACCAACAGCACGGGAGCGTCGGCGAGATGTGCCACGGCCATGTTGACGATATCGTTCTCACGCAGGTTGATCTCGGCGGGACTGCCCGCTCCCTCGATCACCACCACGTCGTAGCGGGACCGCAACCGCTCGAGACTCTCACGCACCACAGGCAGGAGGCCCGCTTTGAAGTCGTGGTAGCCGCGGGCATCCATATGGCCGATGGGCTTTCCCCGCACGATCACCTGTGCCCCCACATCGGTGGTGGGCTTCAGCAACACCGGGTTCATGTCTACGCTGGGAGGCAGACCCGCGGCCTCGGCCTGCGCCACCTGGGCCCGCCCGATCTCGCCCCCCTCGATCGCCGGGTACGAGTTCAGCGACATGTTCTGCGCCTTGAACGGCGCCACCGACAGGCCGTCCTGCAGGAACACGCGCACCAGTCCGGTCACCAGCAGGCTCTTGCCGGCGTTGGAGCCCGTGCCCTGCACCATCAGCGTCCCGGCCACGATCAGCTCAATCCTGAGGGAACGGAAGAGCTCCCGCGATGCCGGGGCCTTTGACCTTGAGCGGGATACCACTCACGCAGAAGTACACCTCGTCGGCCTTCCCCGCGAAGAGCTGGTTCACCCGGCCCTGCAGGTCGCGGAACAGCCGCGAGAGCCGATGCACCGGCACGATGCCCGACCCCACCTCGTTGGTCACCACCACCGACTGCGGCCAGACTTCGGCGATATAGTCGGCCAGGCTCTGCATGTCCTCAGTGAGCACCACCTCCGGGTCGGGGGAGTCGGCCTCATGCTCCAACAACATGTTGGTGGCGTAGAGAGTCAAGCAGTCAAAAAGGATGGTGTCCCACTGCCCTTCCACCTCCCGCAACCTGTTCACCGCGTCGCGAGGCGCGTTCAGAGTGCCCCAGCCCGCCGGACGCGCGGCTTGGTGGCGCTCGATGCGCAACCGCATCTCGTCGTCCCCGGGCTCGGCGGTAGCTACATAGAGCACCCGCCCTCCGAACCACCCGGCGAGACGCTCCGCCGTAGTCGATTTGCCGCTCCGGGTACCGCCGGTGACCAGGATCATGTGGTGCCGCCTTTGGAGCTCGTTTCACAATGAAGCCTTGGCCGCCAGCCGCACTGGGCGGCGCGATGCGGCGTCCTCGGTCGCGCCCGTAGCGCAGCTACGAGCGCTCCCTGCGTCCTTGCCTCCCGCGTGTCCATCACAGCCTGACGGCGAAGCGTCATTCCGAAGCGAGCTCTGGAGCTCGTTTCGCAAAGAAGCCTCGGCCGCCGCGGCCGCACTGGGCGGCGCGATGCGTCATCCTCGGGCCGCCAAACGGCGCACGAAATCCAAGCGGGGCACATGGAGGATGGGAAACCACCGATCCTCAGGGGGACCGGGGGAACATATGAGACGCGCATGCCCGCCCTTTCTTCGAAGAGCACGACCGACATGATCTGGCAGCGGCAGGTCTCCTGGCTCCCGGCTCAGACGCCCTGACTCCCCTTCCCAGCCTTGCGGCCAGTGGTTGCGGAGCCGGACTCGCCGGTTACAGTGGCGGGACCGCGTCGGTCTTACACCGACTTCCCTCTTGGGCCTCGAAAGGCGCCGTTGCCGGAACAAACACTAGGCCGATCAGCATAGCGGAAAGTATCAGTTGCTGCAACCTGCCGTGGTCTCGTGGTCAGACCACAGGCGCGCTCATGACCCCGAGCGCGCCTGGGCCCGCGTCGCTCGTTTCCAGGAACGGGTCCTCGACGAACCACACTAGATCGGTGCGCGCCCTCACCTCCAGCCGGCCGTAGCCTCCGCCCAACCCGAGCAACTCGGCCGCCGCGC
>CAZDGO010000405.1:0-2447 GCA_964504825.1 uncultured Gaiellales bacterium | reverse complement strand
GATCCTATCAGGAAGTTTGGCCCCTCAGCAAGGTGGCCGCACTCGCTCTGAGCCGCAACGCGCCAAGATGATTCGTTCGGTCTACGCCCGGGTGGAAGTGGCCGGCCGAACGTTCGTAGCCGCGACCCCCGCAGGGCGCCCAAGATCTCGGTCTCACCGTTGCGCTCCCGGAAGAGTACTAACAACCATACCCATCGTGGGGCGGCGCGATTCGGAATCCGATCGCCGGTCGCGAGGAGTGGGAGCGTGGGCTAGGCGCTAGCGTCGAATAGGGACGAAGTCCGACCACCGAGGTGCGACGTGATCTGATCGCGGACGCGCCGGCCTCTCGCGGCGCATGGCGGGTTAGCCCGGACCGGCGCTCCCTCCCGCTCGCCTTTCGACCAGCGCGTACGTGAGCCCTGGCGCTGGGTCCGCCGGACTAGGAACTCCCTGCTGTCGGTGGCGTCCCAATCAGTGCCTCGACCGCCTCCTTGAGCGCCCGCGGCCACTCGGACTCTCCACGAGCTTGGAGCTGCTCCAGCACCTTCATGGGCTTATCGTCAGCGTTTCTCCCAACGCCGAGTGCTTCCTCCAGCGTGGGCGCGACGACGAAGATGCGCGAGGAGTCGCCGACCGCTGCGGCGATTTCAGCGTTGACCCGCCGATTCTCGTCGTTCTCGGCGATCCGTTTCGCCGTCGCCTCCGTCTCGTCGTAGAGGTCCTCGTCATGGAGGACGGCGTAGGGTACCTTCAGGGCGCCCAGGCAGCGTGCGAAGAACGGGATGCCCGACTTACCACCGCACGCAACGATAGCCAAGTTCTCGCCATCGACGTCGGTGCCGCAAGCCTCGGCCACATGCCGGGCCGCGACCTGATCGGCGGGCCCTTCGACGAGGAGCACGCGAGCGGCGAACAGAGCCTCGGACCGCGCTGTGTCAAAGTTGGTGAGCATTTTCAGCCGGTCCCGGCGCTCGGCCAGGTAATCCCGGTCCGCGCCGTTGCTCACCCAGGTCACGGCAGTGGCGCCGCCGGGCGCCCGGCGTGCCAGGCGGATAGCGTCGAACTCCACGGGGTCGGCAAACACGGGCGAGTGGGTCGAGTAGATGACCTGTGCCGCGCCGTCCTTCACGAGGCCGCGCAGCAACCGGTAGAAGTAGCGTTGGGCCTGCGGGTGGAGATACATCTCGGGCTCCTCGATCACGATGGTCCCGAACACGCCCCCGATCTGGCGCAGGGCTTCGAAGATGCCGACAACGATGGCCGACTGGACGCCGAGTCCCTGCTCCTCGGCGGGGATGTCGAGCCCGTCCTCCCGGCAGATGATCCGGAGGGCGTGAAATGGGTTGGCAGGGTCCGCGATCCCAAGCGCGACCTCCATCGCCGGAGCCTTGACCCCCATGAAGCCAAGGGTCCGCCGCGCCGTCTCGGCGATGGTGTCTTCGACCTCCTTGAGTCTCGGAGTGCGCAGAGCGTCCATGGCCGCCGCGTAGGCCTCGCGGAACTCATCCTTCTGCGGCCGCCCGCTGCTGGCGGTTGCCTTTTCGAAGTCCCGCCGGGCCGGTTCGAGGAGGCGCGCGAGGACCGAACCGCGAGCGGTAGGCAGGTGCGCCACGATGCTGCGCCGATGGTCGATCATCAAGAGGCGACTTTGGTCTCGGAGCGCGGTCCCGACGTTGAGCAGTCGCCAGGTGACGCCCGATCCCTTCGCGGCGGCTGCTGCAACCCTGGGGACCTCGCCTTTCTTGTCATGAGGGTCGAAGTCAAGGTGTAGGTCGCCGATGTCGGCCTTCTTCACGCGCCTTTTGTAGGGGGCGCACCGCACCGCGAATGAGTGGATGTGCGTCGTCTTGCCAAGAGCGTCCGGATCGGTGACCAGGGGCGGGTCGAAGAAGGCTTCCACGACCATGTCACGTGTGGCATCGAAGCGTGAGAAGTCTTGGGGCACGGCGATCCGGCCCATTGTCGGCCACGCGTTTCCGAGCACAAGGTCCAGTGCGCGGAGGATCGTCGTCTTTCCGGCGCCGTTCGGCCCAACGATGGCCGTCAATGGACCGAGCGGGATGTCGAGGTCCTCAAGCGAGCGGTAGTTCCGGCACCGAAGCCTGCTGATCATTGTGGTCTCCCCCGACGCCGGGCGTACCTGGGCGGGTACGCCGCTCCATCTCCGGTGAACCCTCCGGCTAACGAGAGCCTAGCGCTCGAGATGATGAAGAACAGTCCGCACGCCTGCGCATGATCGAGTTCCTCCCCTTCGGCTACGCACGTGGACATCAGCATCGTATCCGCCGATGTGGGCAGGCTGGTGGCAACGCGGTTGATCTAGGTAGGGGATGAAGTTAGGTGGGCATCCAGCGCTTGAGCGGTCAGTTTGAGCGTGAAGTGGTGAGATCGTGGGCGGCGCTGGAGCCAAGCCAACGCCAGTGGTCACTTCGAATCGTGCGACGCGAGGAGTGGATTGCGGCAGC
>CAZDGO010000404.1:0-2450 GCA_964504825.1 uncultured Gaiellales bacterium | reverse complement strand
TGTCGGCCTTGATCGGTCCGGCGGGCGGCACGCTGGCTCTGCCCGGCTCCGACTTCACGATGCACATCCCCAAAGGCGCTCTTACGGCGCCGACAATGATTACGGTGACGGCGCTAGCGGGTGCCTTCGTCGCTTACGACATGCAGCCTCACGGTCTGCGATTCCTGAAGCCCGTGACTGCGGTCCAGGACCTCGGCAATACCGCTACTTATCGTACGAGTGCGGCCAGTTACACTCGCTCGGCGTATCTCTCTGACCGCGACGACCAGATCGACGCGGACGACACGGCGGCGCCAGCCGAGCTCCAGGCGGCAACCACGCTCTTTTACGGCGCGGATCCTGTCGCGGAGACCCACGTCTGGTCCCTGACCCACTTTTCACGCTACATCCTTATCTCTGGAGTTTGGGTTCTTGTCCGCTAGGATAGGTTGGTCGTCCTGGTGTGTTTCGCCGACTCGAACGCAGTGCACACTTTGCTTACCGTTGAGGTCAGGAATCCATGACGCATGCTGATCTGGACAAAGCTCGCGACCTCGTGGAGATGGCTCGGGGGGCTGTGCAGCAGGGCCATTCCGAAAAATCCCTGGCTTTCTTTGATGACGCCATCGTTCTGATCGAACGCGCAATGGATCTGCCGTTGCTCGCGGATGTGCTGAGGTGGAAAGGCACGGTGTACCGCGAGCAGGGTGAGACGGAAGCGGCGTTCCGTTGTTACAAGCAGAGCCTTGCGCACGCCGAGCGAGTCGGCGCGGTCGGGGCGAAGGCGCACGGCTTCAACTGCATGGCTATCATCGCGCAGCGACGCGGTGATCTCCGCGAAAGCGAGGCGCAGTACGCCCGCGCCGCCGAATTCGCTTCGAAGGCCGGAGATGTAAGGCTGCTGGGCATGATCGAGCAGAACCGCGGCGTTCTCATGAACATGAGAGGCAATTTTGCCGCTGCGGAAGCGCGCTACTCGAGTAGTCTCACGGCCTTCGAGCTGGCGGGCGACAATGAAGCTGTATCGTGGGTCCTCAATAACATGGGGATGCTCTACTCCAAGCTCGGCCACTACCAGCGCGCGATCGAGACTCTGGAGCGAGGTCGCGAGATCGCTGCGAAGCGAAACGACGCCCTGGTCGACAGCATCCTCACTCTGAACCTGGCGGAGGTCTGGGCCGCCATGGGCAAGCTCGACCTCGCCGACCAGTCCTGCAGCAAGTCATTGGCGGAAGCGCGTCGTCGCAACGATCATCTGACCATCGCGGGGGCTCTGAAGTGCCGCGCCCGCATCGAGCGGGAGCGGGGGGCATTCAACGACAGCATTGCGACACTCCGTATTGCGATTTTCGAGGCCGAGGGTCTCCAGGACCGGCTGCTGCAGGCCGAGATGCTCCGAGAGTTCGGGCAGACCTCCCGTGCTTTGGGAAACTCGGCCGAGGCCCGTCTGGCGTGGCAGGAAGCGGCGGAGTCGTTCCAAGGTGTAGGGGCCCTCCACGAGGCCGCGGAGATTAACTCCCTGCTGGCCTCCCTGCCGAGCTGAGCCCCGAAGAGCTAACGGCGGCAAAGGGGGCGACTACTTCGCCCAGACAGTGTAGAAGTAGGCAGCACCCCAGCCAGCCGGCTCCAACTCCCCAGGAGCCCGCCTAACCCCTGAAAAAAGGGTGACTTAGGCCCCTATTTCATCGTCTCTAGGGCAGCCGTACTGATGAGCTTAGACGGTGCTCGGATCGCCATACATTCCTCATTCCTCGCCCGGGTAGGCCATCGCCCCTGCGAACTAAGGAACGGTAACTATTTCAGCCCGACCGCAGGATAGCGCAGCAGACCGGTGGAACTCCCACGTCATCGGAGATAGCCCCGCGATCCGCGAGGCAATAGCACTGGCCACGCAGGTAGCCACGAGTCGCAGCGTCACTGTGCTGCTCGTTGGGGAAACCGGGACGGGGAAAGAGCTGTTTGCCCGCGGCGTCCACTCGGAGAGCTCGCGGGCGACTGAGCCGTTCGTCGCGATCAACTGCGCCGCCATCCCGGAGACCCTGCTCGAGAGTGAGCTGTTCGGCCATGAGCCCGGTGCGTTCACGGATGCACGAACCCTCAAGCGCGGCCTCTTCGAGGTCGCCGGTGCGGGAACGATTTTCCTCGACGAGGTCGCCGAGCTGCCGCTCAAGCTGCAGGCGAAGCTCCTTCGCGTGGTCGAGGATCGCCGCTTCCGTCGCTTGGGGGGTTCCGAGGAGCGCACTCTGGCCGCGCGAATCGTCGCCGGAACCAACATGCCCCTCGAGGCCGCGGTGGCTGAGAACCGGTTTCGGGCCGACCTGTTTTACCGGCTGAATGTGGCCCGCCTGGAGCTACCGGCCCTGCGCGAGCGCACCGGCGACATTCCGCGGCTGGCCCAGTATTTCGTGCGCCGACATGCCGAGACAGAAGGTCGAGAGAACCTTCGTCTGGCTCCTGACGCTCTCAGCGTG
>CAZDGO010000403.1:0-2456 GCA_964504825.1 uncultured Gaiellales bacterium | reverse complement strand
GCTCAGGTGGGTCGGGTGTCCGGCCGCATCGACCTCGACCGGATCGCGTCTCCCGAGGCCCTATATGGGGAGGATCTCGACGATCAGGGTCTGCAGCGATTCCTCCAGGAAGCCCGGACGTCCACGATGATCAAGCATCGCAACCTGGCGATGCTCTACGACTTCTCCACGCTCGATGACGGCTCGTACTACATGGTGTGGGAGTTCATCGACGGGACGAACATTCAGAAGTGGATGGGCACCAACGGTGCGGTCCCCTCCCGGCTGGCCATGGAGATCGCCATTCAGGCTCTCGACGGACTCGAGCACCTGCACAGCATGGGGCTGATTCACCGCGACATTTCCCCCGAGAACATCATGCTGTCGCAGGACAACAAGGGGAAGCTGCTGGCCAAAGTCATCGACTTCGGCATCGCCAAGCAGCTCACCGAAGGCGAGGGAGGACAGGGCCTGACCCAGACCGGCATGTTCCTCGGAAAGCTCAAGTACGCCTCTCCCGAGCAGGCCGGATTCATGAAGGAAGGCGAGCACCTCGATGCTCGAAGCGATCTCTATTCGTTCGGCATCGTTCTTTACGAGATGCTGGCTGGCCGGGCTCCCTTCCAGGCGACCAATCCTCACGGCTACATCCTCAAACATGCCACCGAGAAGCCCCTGCCGATCTCACAGCTCAATCCCGAGGTGACGATTCCGCCGAAGCTCGAGGCCCTGGTATTCAAGGCCCTCGAGAAAGACCGTGACGACCGGTATGCGTCGGCGGCCGCATTCGTCACCGCGCTGGACACACTCCGCAACGAGATCGCGCCCGACAAGAAGTACGGACTGGGCGAGAAGATGATCACGCTCTCGGGGGCCGCCACGCTCGCCGATATGGCCCGTCCATCGGCCACAGGCGGAACGATGGCGGGAGCGACGGGTCGCACGTCGGCGGGCCGCCCGCCGGCTACCCGATCCGGTCCGACAGGAACGCGCTCTGCTTCTGCCGAGGCGACGGTCCTGGAGCGGGGTGCGACCGGCGAGGCCAGCGTGGCCACGACGATGGAGCGAAAGGCCGGTGGCGCGGCTGCGGAGGCCACGGTCCTGGAAAAACAGGCAGGACGCGGCGGCGAAGCCACGCTGCTCGAGCGGAAGGGCGGCCCCGCGGGCGTGGCTGCCGAGCCGACGATGATCGACCAATCGCTCGCCGGTCTTCGCGCCGGGGCGGCCGCACCGAAAAAGAAATCTGCCGCAATGATGGCAATTGCCGCCGTGGTTGTTCTGGCCATCGCTGGCCTTTCCTGGTTTGCGCTTCGGCCGAAGCCGGACACGGGGACGGGAACGGTGACCGTGACAACCGGGCCGGGGCCGGGCACGGTGGTGACCGCGACCGCTCCCGGGCTTCCCGCAGGCAAGGCGCTGCTCTTGGTCAAGGCTTCTCCCTACGGTCGTATCGAGGAGATCATCAACCGCGATACCGGGCGGTCAGTCCTCTTGAGCGATGAGGATCGCGACACCCCGTTGCGCCTTCTCCTCGAGCCGGGGAAATACGATGTGAAGCTCACCGGCCCGCAAGGCAACAGCGAGACGGTTCCCGTGCAGCTCGAGGCTGGGGAATCAGAGACGGTCAGTAGAGAATTATCAAAGGTGGACCCAAACGAGATCTACGAGAAAATGAACCGCCCATGAGCCGAATCCTTCTTCGCACCCTGCTTGGAGTCGTTTTCCTATCGATGGCCACGAGCGCCTCGGCGCAGTGGTACAACTCCTATGAAGAAGGCGTCGCCGCGGCACGCGCCGGCAACTGGCAGGTGGTCATCCAGAAGATGAGCGAAGCCATCGCCAAGATGCCGAACGAGAACAATCGGGCGCGCACCTACGGAACGCAATTCATCAACTACCATCCCTACTACTACCGTGGCGTGGCGTACCTGAATACCGGCAAGTACGAGCAGGCCATCGACGATCTCGATAAAGCGCTCGGAGTCGGTGAAGAGAACCTCGGATCGATCGAAACGCTCCACCGGCGAGCAGAGGACAGGATCAAGGCCGCCCGGGCCGCTCCCCCGCCGGCACAGGACCCGCCTCCCAGGGTCGTCGAGCAGCCTCCCCCGCGAACGACAACGACGGCGCCGCCGCCCATTTCAATTCCAATCACGCCGACCGTCGATTCGCAGCTCGAACCGGCGAGGGTGCAGGCGCAGGCAGCCATCGCGCAGGCCGATCGGAAGAACAGCGAGGCCCGAAGAGCGAATGCGCAAGGATCCGCTCGGAATGAGTACAACACCGCTCTCAGAAAACTGGCTGAAGCACAGCAGAAAATCGCCACGGCGCGGACGGTCGCCGACATGCGAGCCGTGAGCGATCTGGCCAGCGAGGCCAACGGGATGTTCTCCGCGGCGATCACGATCGCACAAGGGGCCGCACCACCGCCTCTTCCGACCCGAGCCGCCGATGACGTGCTCCTGGCGGCCAAGACC
>CAZDGO010000402.1:0-2459 GCA_964504825.1 uncultured Gaiellales bacterium | reverse complement strand
ACGCGTCACCCGCACATGCGACTCCCTCGTCGTTCCACCGCAGGAGGGCCCGGCATAGAGAGCCACGACACAGGCGCACGCGACGTGACCCCTTTCGCCGCCAGAGACTGCGCGCTCATCTCGCTGGCCACCGGCATCACCGCCGAGAACCTGCGCGACTTACGCGATGGTTTGATGGAGGCCCCAGAAGCCAGCCTCTACCACCATTTCTGGGGACGGCTGCTCCGTCCGCACTTCGACGAGCCCGAATATCTGAACGACTTCGCCTCGTGGGTCTATCACAGCCTGCGCGAGAAGGCGCTCGCCGAGCGGATGAGCCTGGTCGACCCGACGGCTTTCAACGACATGGAGAGCGTGCGTCAAGAACTGGTCGAGCTGATCGAGCGGCGCCTGGACGAGAGCGAATCCGTGCCTTGGGCGAAGGGCGATCAGCGGTTCTACTTCATACGAGCCCAACTGGTGTTGTTCGACACCGGTCTGCGCGTGGACCATCCCGCGAAGCTGTCGGCCCTGCTGCCCCGGTTTTCCACGAGTAGCCTCTATTACCACTTCATCGACGCCCGCCGGCGAAACCAGAGCCACTGCGACGACTTCTGCTCGTGGCTCGGGGCCTTCGGGGACGAGTTCGCCGACCTGGTCCATCGACTGGCCGCTCTGGACCCGTACTTCTCGTCACTCCACCAGACGCGCCGCCGGGTAGCCGACATCTTTGCCGAACAGTTCGGCCCGCCGCGGGAAGATTCCCGCCCGCCGGAGGTCCAATTGTGAATCTCAGACTGCTGGACCGCTACGCGGAAGTAGCCGGTGACGACGTGGTCGATCATCTGCGCCAGTTGGCCGCCCCTCTAGCAGGCGCGCGCATGCTGCACATCAACTCCACCAAGGAGGGTGGCGGCGTCGCGGAGATCTTGCGCGAGCTCATCCCCCTCAAACGGGCCTTGGGTCTGGACGCGCGCTGGGAGGTCGTCACCGGCGACCAGCCCTTCTACGAGTGCACCAAGAGCTTCCACAACGCGCTGCAGGGCGCCCGAGAGGTGATCCCGGAGTCGCACCTGCGCGCCTACGAAGAGACAAACGTTGAAAACGCGGAGCGGCTCCGAACGGCGCTGGCGGAGGCCGACTTCGTGTTCATCCACGATCCGCAACCGGCTGCCATGCTCCATTCGGTCCCCGAGAGGAAAGGGAAGTGGATCTGGCGCTGCCACATCGATGTCTGCCGACCTCACCGGCCGGTATGGAAATACCTGCGTACGTGGTTGGCCCCATACGACGCCAGCATCTTCTCCCTGCCCGAATACGCGCAGCCGTTGCCGCATCCCCAGTATCTGATCCCCCCGAGCATAGACCCGTTCAACGAGAAGAACTGCGAACTTCCCACCGACGAGGTGGCGGCGGTGCGCGAACGCTTCGGGCTGGACCCAGACCTGCCCTTGGTCGTGCAGGTGTCGCGGTTCGATCGCTTCAAAGACCCTGTGGGAGTGATAGAAGCCTATCAGCTGGTGAAGACTCTGACGCCGCTCCAGTTGGTTCTTGCCGGCGGAGGCGCGCGCGACGACCCGGAAGGCGAAATCGTTCTCGAGCAGGTGCGCCGAGCGGCGGAAGGAGATCCGCATATCCATGTACTGCTGCTGCCCTCGGATGCCCATCGCACGATAAACGCCCTGCAACGGGCCGCCGATGTGATCATGCAGAAGTCGATTCGGGAGGGCTTTGGTCTGACGGTCACCGAGGGGATGTGGAAGCGGAAGCCGGTTATCGGAGGAGACACGGGCGGCATACGGCTCCAGGTGATCGACCATTACACAGGGTTCCTGGTACGCACACCTGAAGGAGCGGCGCTCCGGACGCGGTTCCTCCTGCACCGCCGCGACCTCCTCGAGCAGATGGGGGAACGCGCCCACCGCTTCGTGCTCGAGAACTTCCTCATCACCCGTCATTTACGAGAGTATCTGACCTTGATGTTGGGGCTGCGATACGGCAGCGGCGACCGCATCGAGGTGGGCCGGTGAACGGGTCGCGGCCGCCGCGCAGGAAGAGTCGCGCCACTCCGATAGACGACTTCTTGGCCGCCCTGCCCCACGCCCGCCGGCGGATCCTGATGCTCGACTATGACGGCACCCTGGCGCCCTTCCGGGCGGAGCGCAACGAGGCCGCGCCCTACCCGGGCATAGTCGACTGCCTGCAGGCCCTGACGCAGGCCGGCAGCCGAGTCGTCCTGATCACGGGACGGCCGGCCACCGACATGGCCGGCCTGCTGGCGGTCGATACTCCGCCGGAGATATGGGGCGTGCACGGGCTGGAACGGCTCTTCCCCGACGGCCGGCTGGAGCGCACCGAAGTGGCGCCGGTCGCCGCCCGAGCCCTGGAACAGGCTGCGCGCTGGGCCGAGAACCGGGGCTTCGCGGCCTTCGTGGAAGTCAAGCCGGGCGCGTTGGCGCTGCACTGGCGGGGCGCCGAGC
>CAZDGO010000401.1:0-2466 GCA_964504825.1 uncultured Gaiellales bacterium | reverse complement strand
AGCGCACTGTCGTGATACGTGCCGCTCGCTTCGCAGACGGCGCGGGTAAGAGTCTGCACATCGGTGGGATCGTTCGCAAGCCACACCGTGCGGATGCCCTCGAGCCCGAACGGCCGGCCGTCCCTGCGGGAGTCGAGCACCCCATCGGTGATCAAGGTCAGGACGTCGCCGCGCTCGAGGGTGATCTCGGCTTCAGCGAAGTGCGCATCGGGCGAGAGACCGAGTGGCGTGTTGTGGGGGGCGTCGATCTCGGTGGCGGAGGCGCCGCGCAGCCGGACAGGTGCCGGGTGACCGGCCAGCGCCACGCGGACGCGTCCCGCCGCAGGGTCGATCATGCAGGCTGCGACCGACACGAAGCGGTCCTCGGGCAGTACCCCGGCAAGCAAGTCGTTGGCTTCGGTCAGAAGGTCCCCGGGGCTGTCGGCGTGGCAGGCCACCCCGGCCAAGGTATAGCGCGCACGGGCCGCCATGCCGGCGGCTTCGATGCCGTGGCCCGAATAGTCGCCCACGAAGAGAACGCACCCCGCATCGCCGCGATCGATGACGTCGTAGAAGTCACCCCCGATGCGGGCGATGTCCGTGGCTGAGGCGAAGCACACCCCCAGGTCCAGCCCGGCTATGGCGGGAGCCTGAGGAGGCACCAGCGCTCCCTGAATGGTCTCGAAGGCGGCGTGTTCACGTTCACGCTCGTGGTGCTGAAGAAGAATACGACCCGCAAGTCGGCATGCGGCCTCCAGCAGCTCGAGGTTGCCATCGAACTGGTCGGGCCGTCTGTCTGCCAGATGCAGACAGCCCACCGGTCCCGTAGGGCCTCCGAGCGGCACGACCGCTATCGACTCGTAGCCTTCGCTTATGCAGCGGCCTCGTATCGGCCCAAGTTGCTCGGGGGTGAATTGGGAGCCGATGGTGTCCACGTGTCCCCACACGAACGATCCGTACGGCGTGAAGAAGGGGAGCGTCGGGTCCGTGCCCCCGGTGGCGACGCGCCCGCAGATGCATTCATCCGCCGACACCAAGGCTTCGTCGCGGGCGAACGCTTCGGTGGCCCCACTGTGTCGGCAGGCCGGCACCCACGTGCCGCCATCCTCACTGTGCTCGTTCAGCCGCAGAACCACCGCCTCCCCGCCCGTGAGGACCTGCGCCCACGAGATGAGACGGTCGGCTGTGTCGCAGAACGTGGTGGCATCGTTCAGCAGGGTGACGAGGTCGGTGAGTTCGTCCAGTTCGCGCATGTTGGCATTCTAGTCGAGCGCGCCCCGCTCAGCAATCCAAGACGCCGCCCTACGCCATGCCGGTGCGCTCCTGCAACCATTCCGTGAACTCATCCATGTCGGGAATGCGGTCGAAAGTTATCTCCCCATCGACCATGACGCCGGGTATGGGGATCTGGCGCCCGGCCCCCGGGCGGAGTTCCTGGAGCCGTTTGACGCCCTCTCGGGTGGAGGCATCGAGCACCGACCAGGTGAAGTGCTCCGGGTGTTCCGCTTCGAGTTCCTCCATCACGCCCACGGCGAGATTGCAGAGCACTCAGGATGGGCCTTTTGAGATGAGGTCGATGTGAGGGGCGCCTTCAACGGTCATGTGGATTGCTCCTTCTTGGACGCCGCACCGGCGTCCTCGGGGCCTCACGAGCTTCAGCCGCCTCCGGCTTGGGGCACCACCTCGGCCGCGGTGAACGTCGCCGGCTCTGGCACCGCCGTAGCGGCGGGACCGGTGGTAGGTATGTGGGTCTCCTCGCTGATCGTTGTGTGCCCGGGGTGCCACTCGCATGCAGGCCCACGGCACCCATGGGGATGGCGGTCGGAGTGGTCGCATACCACTGGCTCGCTCTCAGGCAGCGTGATACCCAGGTCGGTCTCGAGAGCGGTGACGGTCTCCCGCATGGCGACCCTGACGTATGCCTTGCAGCAGCCGGGCTCCGCCTCGGCGGCCGTGGCCGCCGCGAGTCGGCTCACCAGGTTCATGACCGCCCTGGTCTGCGGTCCTCGCCCACACTGTCCTCCCACCAGCACGCTGTAGCAGGCTCCGAGGGCGGGAACCACGCCGCACACCCCCGTCAGACCGCAGTAGGCGCTGACGGCCTGCTGGGCGGTGCGTTCCAGCGCCTCGGCCAGATGGGCTTCCGTCACACCGGCCACGCCGGCCACGCGGATCGCCGTCATCAGGGCGCCGGCGGCGATGTGGGCGTGCTCGCAGCCGAGCATAGGCAGGTCGGGATGGTCCATCAGCCTGTCGGCGATGTGGAAGGGGGAGGCGTCTCCCTCGGCGGATGCCACGGCGAGCAAGGCGGGCAGTTGTGCGATGAACCCGCCACCGTGACAGCGTTCGCAGACGTAGTGATGTTGCGGGCAGCGCACGTGCCCGCGTCCGGGGGTGCCGCACAGACCGCAGGTGACGTCGATGGCGGCGTCGAGGTACTCCAGCGGGCCGCCGCACATCAGGCAGGACTCGGCGTGCGGCGCGTCC
>CAZDGO010000400.1:0-2472 GCA_964504825.1 uncultured Gaiellales bacterium | reverse complement strand
ACGTCGGCGAGCATGCCCAGGAAGCGGTCATACACGTCAGTCTGCAGGATCAGTCTCCGGGTCGAGGTACACCGCTGGCCGGCGGTGGCCAGCCCTCCGAAGGCCACTCCCTTGAGGGCGAGATCGAGGTCGGCCCGCCCGGTGACGACAGCCCCGTTGTTGCCGCCCAATTCAAGGATGGTACGTCCGAAACGTCCGGCCACAGTCTGGGCGACGTGCCGCCCGGTCGGGATCGAGCCCGTGAACGAGATCAGCGGCACCCGCTCGTCGTGCAGCAGTTGCTCGCCGACCACGCCGCCAGAACCCACGAGCAGCGAGAACACCGGCGGCGCCCCGTGGGCGTCCAGGACACCGGCGACGACTCGGGTGACCGCGACGGCCGTCAGCGGCGCCTGCGACGACGGTTTCCAGACCATGGAGTCACCCACCACCGCGCCGACCAGCGCGTTCCACGACCACACTGCGGCGGGGAAGTTGAAGGCCGTCACCACACCCACCGGCCCCAAGGGGTGCCAGTACTCACGCACCGAATGCGCGGGGCGCTCGCTGGCGATGGTCAACCCGTAGAGCTGGCGCCCTAGTCCGGCGGCAAAGTGGGCGATGTCGAGCGCTTCCTGGATCTCGCCCTGCCCCTCGGTGATGGTCTTGCCCACCTCGAGCGACACGAGCAGGCCGAGGTCGATCTTTTTGGCCGCCAGCTCGGCGCCCACGTCGGCGACGATCTCGCCCCTTCTGGGCGCCGGCAGGCGCATCCACTCGTGGTAGGCGGCCACCGAAGCGGCTACCACCTGCTCGTAGTCGTCGCTGCCGGCCAGGGTCACGTGCCCCAGCAGCCCGCCATCGATGGGCGAGCGGCACTCGAGGGTTGCGCGGCCGCTCGTCGGTAGCCAATCGCCGCCGTAGCTGCCCGAGTTCACCTCAGCCAGCCCGAACACTTCGGTCACGCGCTGTTTGGCCTGCTGTAGCTCCATTGTCATGCCTCCGTCGCCGTCAATTCAGATGTCGACCCGGTGGTCGTTAAGGACGAGAGGCGTCATCCGTCGCGCGCCGCTGAGTCCGGAATGACATTCCGGGCGGCTTCGGCAACCATCTCGGTCGGAGCTTCGCGGGCGGTTCGCGCAAGCCGGTCGCTGGTCTCGGTCAGGTCTTCCAGTGCTTCAAGGCGCTCGCGCACGGTCAAGCGCAGATTGCGCCGGATCTGTGCGCGGCGGCTGCCTTCCCACGTGGCGGCGCTCCAATCCGGGTTGCTACTCATGGAGTGGGTATTTGTCCCGCTCGTCGGCGATCCATAGGAGGTGTTCGACGTCGTCCTGATCGCGTGGTCGACCCGCCTCTTGCTTCATGGCGATCAACGTCGACAGGCGAACTAGCGGCAGCGCGACCTGGGGGGCCAGATCATGGATTTCCGCCACAGCGTGCTCGACCTCGAAATCGAACGGCTCTCTGGCGAAGATATCCACAGTAGTGTCGGGGTAGGTGTCGCTCTCCAGAGAGAACACCTGCATGTTCTTGTGCTCGATCCAGTCCGCCCGTTTCTCGGGGTCGGCGAACTCCTCGATGGCCACGGGCACCGTCGGGCGGTAACCAAGCCCGGAAAGGACGCCGAGTGCCCGCGCCACGTTCTCGCTCTGCAGCCCCATCACCAAGTCGAGATCCTGGGTAAGGCGCCGATAGCCATATGCGTTGACCGCGACACCGCCGGCGACCAGATAGCGGACGTTCGCCGAGTCCAAGGCGCCCAGGATGATCTCCAGGGTGCGTAGCCTCACGCCGGCTGATCCTGTGCGTGTGTGGCCATTGCGATCTTCTCAAGGTTCCCCAGAAGCCTCGGCATCGGCCCTCCGACGAATGCTTTTCGACACAGGAACACGCGGTCTTCCCGTGCCGTGTATTCTACAGCAACGGTGCGCGTGCCCGGATTGGTTGGTCTCGTGCGATGCGGCCGCCACCGACTCGGGGAGACGTTGGCTCTGGCTCGCCGCCAGGGGCAGGTTGAGCGCGTCGCCGGCTGGTCCCTGTCAACGCGGAGGTTGCGCCAAACGGGCGGACACCCACTCCGTCAGCCTCGGCACGCCGACCTCTCCTGTGGCTACCGCGAGGATCATCCCCACAGTCTCGTCGCCGTCAGGCTCGTCGTCGACCGGGCTCACCCACGTGTGTCCGTTGCGTTCGCAAAACTCGACCATGGCGAGGAATCCCACCCTCTTGTTACCGTCGGGGAGAGCGTGATTCTTGATGAGATGGACCGCGAGGACAGCTGCTTTCGTGGCGAAGTCGGGATAGAACTCCACCCCGCCGAACGAAGCGGCTGGAGCGAGTAGCGCCGATTCGGCCATGCCGAGATTCGCTACGTGGACGAGTTCACCCGCGTCGATTCCAAGAACTGCCTCCGCGAGGAGAAGAAAGTCGGCGAGATCCAGGTAGTGGATCTCTTCTGTCACTGCGCCAGCCGCTCGAGGATCTTTCGATTAC
>CAZDGO010000399.1:0-2480 GCA_964504825.1 uncultured Gaiellales bacterium | reverse complement strand
GCCAACGGTCTGTCCGACTACGTGAAGTTGTTGCTCAGTGTGGGGATACAAGGATCCAAGAGTGTGGCGGACTACTTCCACAACCACTTCAGCCCGACCAAAGGCGACGAGGTGGCGGGAGGCTTCGCGGCTGAGTACGCTCGTCTCCGGGATCTGGCAACGCCCCCTGATGAGATCTTTGCTGGATTGCGCGTCCATGCAGGTGGCCCGACGGTGCTTGTGCCCCGACTCGAAGCAGCCGTTCTCGCGTTAATGGCCTACCTGTTCGAGCGATGCGACATCTACGAACCCGCGCGGCCGGCGACAGCATGATCCTGCCAACGAAGCACCTCGAACCGGACCGCAGTCTTCTCGGGGTAGGGGCGGATTGCCTTCGGCTACTCGACCATCCAAAGACCGTGTCGCGGCTGTGGGATGACTACAAGCTGTACCGTACCGGGTCCTGGCGGGGCTCTAGCCGGGTGACATTTGACTGGTTTCTGCTGGCACTGGATCTTCTGTTCGCCGTGGGCGCCGTCGATGCCGCGGAGGGAACCCTGCGGCGGACGCCAACATGATCCATCGGCTTTCGTCCTCCCTTCAGACCTTTAAGGCTCTGACGTTCGGACCGGGGCTCAACGTCCTAGTGGCCGATACAACTCCCGAATCGTCGGCGCGGCAAACGCGCAATCGTGCAGGCAAATCAAGTCTGGTCGAGCTGGTTCACTTCTTGACAGGGGGTACGGCCGACCCGAGCTCGATCTTTCGCAACGCCAGTCTCGCCGCACAGTCGTTCGAAGGGCAGATTGACGTTGGCCAGGACCTTGCGACGGTGCGTCGTTCCGGGGCTCGGCCAAGCCAAATTCATCTATCCGGACAGGCTGTTGAGCGCCCGCAAACCCAGATGACTCTCTCGCCGGACGAGGCTGTCGTCTCAAATGAGCGCTGGAAGGAGATTCTAGGAGCCGCCTGGTTCGGGTTGCCGGCCGAGCCAGGCGCCGGCCTCGCGCCGTCTTTCCGATCCTTGTTCGCCTATTTTGCGAGGCGCGACGCGGCAGGAGGTTTTCTGTCGCCCTTCAAGCACTACACACAACAAGGCCAAGGCGAGCAGCAAGTCGCCATGTCGTACTTGCTGGGGCTGGATTGGACAATCCCAGCCGAGCTCCAGCGTATCCGTGATCAGGAGGCGTCTCTTCGCGCCCTCCGCGCCGCGGCTTCGACTGGTGCCATTCCAAGCGGGCCGCGGCCCTCCGGCCAGCTCAGGACGCTCGTCGCAGTAGCTGAGGAGCGCGCCGCAGGAGTTCGGGAAGCCGTCGGGAGCTTCCAAGTGTTGCCCGAGTATGAGGCCCTTCAGGCGGAGGCCAACGCGCTCACTGGCCTGATGAACGACGCTGCCGATGCGAATACATCTGACCTCCGCCTGGTCTCACGCTTGAGAGAGGCCGCTGAAGCGGAGGCGCCGCCTCCAATTGATCAAGTTGCAGAGGTCTACGCAGAGGCCGGCACCGCGCTGCCCGGCGTCACACTGCGCCGCCTGGAGGAAGTGACTGCCTTTCATGAGTCAGTAATTTTCAATCGGCGAGGCTATCTCGAGCAGGAACTTGCAGCGGCGGAGGAACGCCTAAGCGCACGAAGCCGTGAAATGGCGGCATGGGATCGACGTCGCGCGACCATTCTTCAGACGCTCGAATCTCACGGCGCACTTGCGCAGTTCGCCCATCTCCAGGAGGAGGCGTCGCGGCTCCAGGCTGCCGCGGCGAGCCTTCGCGAAGAGTTCGTGGCCGCAGAGCGCATCGAGGGCACACGGGCCGACCTCGAGATGGAGCGTACGCATCTCGCTCGGCGACTGCGCCAAGACTTTGCCGAACGAGGCGAGATCTTGCGACGGGCGATCGTGACGTTCGAGAGCATCTCAAGCGCCCTCTACGAGGAAGCTGGGCGACTTGAGATCGCGGAGACGCCGAATGGTCCGACCTTCCAGGTGACCATCCAAGGCGGGCAGAGTCACGGCGTTCGAAATATGCAGGTCTTTTGCATGGATCTCACAATCCTCCGCCTCACAGCCGAGCGCGGACATGGGCCCGGGTTCCTCATCCACGACAGCCATCTCTTCGATGGGGTAGATGAGCGGCAGGTCGCTCGAGCGCTAAAAATTGGAGCAGATACGTCGTTAGAGCTTGGGCTTCAGTACATCGTGACCCTCAACTCGGACGTAGTCCCGACGACGTTACCGACCGGATTCGACTTGGCCTCCCAGTTCCTGCCCGTACGGCTCACAGACCAGCGCGAGGATGGAGGTCTATTCGGGCTCAGGTTCTAGCAATGCTGCGCTGCCGAGTACTCACCACCACCTCTGGTGTAGCCCCTTCCTCCCCGCGCCGTATCCGGGCGCAGTACGCCACCAACAGCCCGTCCACCGCGTCATCGCGGCCCCGCATTCGGGCGTGAACGACTGGCGGGCGCCCTGCGAATCGCGCTGAGTCTGAGGATGGGGCCCAGCC
>CAZDGO010000398.1:0-2495 GCA_964504825.1 uncultured Gaiellales bacterium | reverse complement strand
CCTAATTCTGGTCGCTGGGTGTGACGGAGAGGGATCTGGGGGTGCTTTGGTCGGCTCGGCCGTCTGGGGGCGCTTGTTGGTCTTGCCGACGGCGCCGAAGCTGCGTAGCGCCGCCACAGGCAGGGTGGTACGCTAATACTGGATGTTGGAGAAACCCAGCGTTCCTGACACAAAGTCATGGTCGCCGAAATCGCTCCGCTGAAGAACCAGTCTCAGCCGAGCAACGAGCGGGAGCTGCTGAGATGGGTGCTCTGACTCACCCGGTTCACGAGCGCTTGGCCCATGACCTGCATGAACTACTCGTCGCGCGCCCTGCGCAGAACAAACGGCAGCTCCTCGCTTCGCTCCAATCGAAAGGCTGGACGGGACTCACAACCACTGCGATCAACAGCATCCTGTACGAGGTCGGCCGCCCATTCCTGCATGACGATGCCACTCCGCCGCGATGGCGAATCGTGGGCCCACCAAAGGGAGGCGCCGCCCCTGCGTCATCGGATCCGCTGGCCGCACGCAATCTACCGGGCTACAAAGGCCCTGATCCTCGGGCGTGGCAGTGGCGGAATGCGTGCTGTCCGAGTCGTGCGACACACTGAAAGCTGCCGACGCTCTGGCGCTGTTCCGCGTTTGCAGGGAAGGCCGTGAATGGATAGTATGGTGGGCGGTAAGATGTGCGATTAGCGAGGGGAGGCGGACATGCTGGCGACGAGAACGGAGACGCTTGTGCAGGAGGAGGTCGTCGCCCTGATCCATGAGAGGATTCGCCAGGTGAATCGAGAGCTCGGTCAGGTTATCCGGGATTATATGTCGGGGGATTTGAAGGACTTCGGCGAGCTTTCGCACATCTACGCACTGTGCGAGTTGCTGGACTCCGATGACCCCTTCTTCACGTCAGCCTAATTACGAATCGACCGCCGAGGCGATAAGGGTCGCGAACGGAACGCTGCGGTCCGGGGGCGAAGGCACTTTTGAGAGTTTTCGGGAGCTCGTTAGCCGCCTCTTCTGTTTGACGGTCGGTCACAAGAAAGCGTCCGTCCACCTCAGGCGCCTAAAGGACGGGAGCCGAGCGGAGCTGGAGGGTGGTTACGGCGAAGCGCCCGCAGTGATTAGGCTCACCAACGACTGTTTTCTGCGGCTGGTCGTCGCGCTGTACTTGGACCCTCGGGACCAATACCTTCGAACTAGCCTCTCCTGTTTTCAGTACCAAACAGACGAGGCTGGCGAGGATTGGGTCTTCCGGTACGAATACAACCGAACCAGGAATGCTGACGAGGTCAAACCAACGGGCCATTTGCACGTGCGGAGCGCACTGGTCTCGGAGACTGCGCTCGATAACAAGAGACCCTTCGCCCGGGTCCACTTTCCTTGCGGCCGTCCCACCATCGAGTCGACCATTCGTCTGTTGATTGATGATTTCGGGGTTCCTCCGGATGCTCCTGAAGAGGTCTGGCGTCCGGTGTTGGCCGAGAGCGAGCGCTCTTTCCTGGACGTCGCACATAAGTCGGAGGTTGTCTGAAGCCGGTTGAGGCTACGCTTGCTGACTCACCCCTTGGGCACATTTCCTCATCAACACCATGGTTTCATGGTGTTCCCCGCAGATGGGGCTCCAGGATGGCTTCTGCCTTCCCCCGCTCGCCGAGCTTCTCCAGGGCTTCGGCCTTGGCCACGTCGACCAGATAGCGGGCGATGTGCGACCCGTCGGCAGTCTCCAGGGTGCGGGTAACATCCACCGGCGCGAGCCGGGAGGGGTCCGAGGCGTCCGTCGGCTGCTCCCTAAGCCTGGCGGAGCGCTCCCAGTCGGCCACGTAGTGCCCGTTGACGAGTTCGACGAGGTTGGCTGTTACCTCGCGCAGGTTCTCGAGCATCTGCGCCACTTCCGGGTAGAGCACCGGGTGGCCGGCAAAGTAGCGCCGCTCGATGAGGCGGCAGGTGGCCGAGAACTGTCCCCACTCCTGAAGGAGGGTCTCGGCCTGCCCGCACCAGGCGGTGACCAGCCCGCGGAAGGGCAGTCGGTCCCAAGAACCTTTCTGGGTCCAAAACCAGTCGGTCGCATCCGGGTCGCTCAAGGACCAGTCGCGAAGACCGCCGAGAAGCTCTTCTCGGACCTGGAGGCGCAGACAGGCCTCCTGCTGATCACCGGCCACCTGGATGGGGTAGTCGGTGGCGTAGTCCGTTATCTCCTCGACCCTGACGCCGGCCAGATCGGCGACGCCTTCGGGGCCGTGCCCCCTCACCCAGGCGTTGAAGCTCTCCCGCACGAGACCTGGGGATAGCTTCGCTTTCAGGTTGCCCTTCACCCCGCGCCCTCGCCACTTCAGGTAGTCCGTTAGGCGGAGGTAAGGTCGGTCGTCGATGAGGTGCACCTCGGCGGGACACTTCGCGAGGTGCACCTCGGCTTCCGCGAAGAGCGGCTTCATTTCTTCGAAAGCGATCTCGCACCCGTTCCGGAAGACCCGCGACCAGGCCTGGGGGTGATCGTCATCTGCGGACCGCACTTC
>CAZDGO010000397.1:0-2509 GCA_964504825.1 uncultured Gaiellales bacterium | reverse complement strand
GGTGAGGAGGTTGTTGAAGTCGTGGGCGACGCCGCCGGCGAGGCGGCCGATGGCGTCCATCTTCTGCGCCTGGAGGTATTGCGCCTGGAGCCGGCGGCGCTCGCTGATGTCGATCGACGCGCCGACGATGCGGATGACGCGGCCCTCGGCGTCGCGAACCGGGGCGGCCATGGCGGCGATCCAGATCATCTCACCGTCGCGCCGGCGCACCTGGCGTTCGTAAGACACCTTCTCGCCGGCGCGGAGCCGCGCCATGATGGCGAGCAGCTCGTCGGGCTTTTCGCCCGGCATCAGGTCGATGAGCAGGCGGCCGCGGGCTTCGTCCTCGCTCCAGCCATAAACGCCCGTGGCGTATTCGTTCCAGGTGAGGATGCGTCCGTCCGCGTCCGTGGAGACGAGGGCCTGCTCGACGGTCGCAATCAGATGCGTCTGCAGCTGCGATTCCTCGAGCGCTTTTGCGAAGGCGGCTTGCTGGGCGACCTGTCTCGAGATGTCCCGGATAAAGCCGGAGAACACGCGGCGTCCGCTCGGGTCCACGAACTCGCCAAAGGAGACCTCGACGGGGATCTCGCGCTGATCTTTCCTGAGTGCGGGGAGCTGCACGCCGGTCCACGGGATGTTCTTGGTTCCGTGGCGGAGGTAGCGCGCGAACCCCGCGTTGTGCCGTGGGCGGAGCCGTTCCGGCATGAGCATGGTGAGCGGCTGTCCGACGAGCTCTGCCGGCTCGTAGCCGAATACACGCTGGACCGCGGTGTTCGCCGAGAGGATGGTGCTGTCGGCGTCGATCGTTACGATTGCGTCAGGCGCGCTTTCGGCCAGCGCCTCGAAGATCGATTGCGCCAGCGCGACGACTTCGTCGGCCATAGGGTCGAAGGGTGCCCGGCGTGTGGGGCGGGCGCAAGGTGCAGAGTTACAAGCAGTTCTGGCGCCCTGCAGTCCCCGACGACAACGTATCGATGACGCGGCGATGACGCCCTCTCCCCATTCTGCGCGTCACGCGGACTATGATTTACCTGCACACGCTTGGCGACTCCCTGATCAAGGTTGGCGAGAAGGACATTCGCCCGACCTCACCGCTGGTTTTTGCAGCGCTGTTGTATTTGGGGATGGAGCGTGGGCACCGAGTGTCTCGGACCGCGTTACGGGAGCTGCTGTTTTCAAAGTCGGATGAGCGAAGCGGGGCGCACTCGTTGCGTCAACTCCTGTACAAACTGAGATATCTCGGAGCTCCTCTCGAGGCGGACGCGGGCAGCGTCACCATACGTGCGGCATCTGTTGAAGGACCGTGGTCACATCTAGAGCATGGTTCTATCAGCTCCGACGATTTGCATTGCTTGTCTCTTGGCATGCTTCCCGGATACGAGCCAACGCTATCTGATGGTTTTCGGCTGTGGCTCGAAGACCTAAGGTCGTCTGCGGCGGCACGGATCCGCGCTGCCTTGCTCGCGGATCTAGCTCGAGGTCGTTCTGCAGGAGACCTCGCGGCGGTCCAGCGCACTTCCTCGGCTTTGCTGAAAATGGATCCGTTAAACGAGGAGGCGACGCTAGCTCAAGCAGAAGCGCTGGCGTTGGCTGGTCAGAAGAGACAGGCCGTTCGTCTGCTCGAGACCTACGCCGGCGAGGTGGGTGGTGCTTCGCCGGAACTTCGCATAGCGCCGAACGTGCTGCGACGCCGAATAGTCGAACGTTTGGACGCAGTAGAACGTTCAAAGGTTCCGCTGATTGGTCGCGAGGCAGAGCTATCGTGGCTACTCGCCCAGTTCGCGAGAGTCGTTGAGAGTGCTCCGACGGTCACGATGTTGTGGGGCGAGGCCGGTATCGGCAAATCACGGCTTGTACGTGAGTTTGCGGCTCATGTCCTCCTCAGACGCGCCCGAATGGAAACAACTCATTGTCAGCCTCATGACGTAGACCGCCCTCTCGGCGCCCTTATTGATGTCGTTCCAAAGCTGTTGCGGGCCCGCGGCGCACTTGGCGTCGGTCCTGACAAGCTGGCTACCCTGCAACGATTGGTTGGCACGCGTCCAACCATTGCAGGTACCACAGCGCCAGATCCCGAGCATCTGACGGCACAGATTTGTGACGCGCTGGCAGAACTCCTCGCTAGCGTGGCATCAGAAGGCCCGCTTCTGCTAATCGTTGAGGACGCGCACTGGCTAGACCAGGCATCGTTCCGACTTCTCTTGAGAACCATTCCGGCGCATAGCGGCCGTTTGCACCTGGTTCTCACCTCGCGGGAACGACCAGCTTTCTCCAGCGATGTTCTTCCCTCAGAGAGCGTTTTTGTACGTCAATTGGAACCACTCGGAAGCGCTGCCGCCTCGATGCTTCTGGCTCGCGCACTTGGTGAGGAGCCTGCTGTTAGTGATTCAACCCGCGAAGAATGTGTTGCCCTCGCAGCTGGGAATCCGTTGTTCCTTTGTACTATTGCAGAGCATATCCGCCTTCGTGGGGTGGCCCCGTCTGCACGCAGTGGAGTTTTCGACCTGTTGAAGCAACGAGTGCGGAT
>CAZDGO010000396.1:0-2510 GCA_964504825.1 uncultured Gaiellales bacterium | reverse complement strand
AAGCCGTAACCAGTGTCCGGAATGGGTCGAGAGCGGACAGCCTGCTTTCGACCCAAAGCCGACACCGGCTCATGCTCGTAACGTTTATGCGCCGCACGCCGGGTTGGGCGTGTCCCACCGACGAGTCATGTTCCTCGAAATATCCATCGCATCGTCGTCCTGCCTGCGAGAAGCGCTACCCAAAGCACCACGAGACCAAGGATCGCGCTAAGGGCCGCCTTCATACAAATGTCCGCGACCGCCTCGGTGCGCTGAGCATTCGAGATGACCCCACAATCGTGTAGGCGGTTCAGTCGCGCACTTAGGTAAGCCGGAGAGCCGTCTCGAGATGCCCCTTAGCTTCGACGACTCGCAGGGCATCCAGCAATTCCGCGGGTGTAATTTCTGCGACAGGACGTTGACCCAAAGCGGGTGTGAGCAAGGATACGAGCCAGCGGCTTTTCTTGATGGTCACCGCCTCTCGGCGATCGACAGCCATCCTCTCCAGGTACTCTTCCGCGACCGCTTCAAATGTGTGGTTGCGACGCTCTTCCGCTTCGGCGTGAGCCCGCTTCCGCTCCTCTCCCGGATCGATTCCTTGGGCCAGCAAAGTGCGCGCTTCGTCGCGCCGCCGACGTGCTTCCTTCAGTGAAACGTCTGGATACACCCCGAGGCTGAGCTTCCGTTCGCTGCCGGCGAACCGATACTTCAGGCGCCAAAGCTTGCCGCCGGAAGGCTGCAATAGCAGGAAGAGGCCCCGCTCATCTCCTTTTTTGATGGGCTTGACGCCGTGTTTGGCATTGCGGATCTTGGTATCGGTCAACGGCATCGATGGGGGCCACTTCTTTAGCTCAACGTCGAGTGGCCCCCTCCGTGGCCCCCTATGGCCCCCGAATGCGGGCGAACCAGGGCGAACACTGGCGGGCTGCCAGTGCCTAAAAGTAGCTGATTTCTGAGGTTTTCTCAACCCGCCGCGAACTTTTGCGGTCGGGGGTCTGGTGCCAGAAGAGGACTCTAAGGTTTCTTCCAAGTAGCTGTTATATATCAGCTAAGTGGTATGTGGATTTCCATATGCCCCCGGATATGCCCCCAAAGCCCCTTCGTTGGCACCGCAAGAGATCCTATGCATAAGCGCTAAAGCGCCGGGTGCCAACATGCCACTGCGCATTAGTTGAGCCTTTTTCACCAGAGCCCCAACTCGCGGTTTGCAATAATGGCAATCCATCCGTTCTGTACGCAAAAGTTTGATAAAAAAGAGCTATTTTGGCGTATTCTTTCTTTTTTTCGTGGCATGTGCTAAGCTAACATGGCGTGCACAGCGACGCGCATTTTCCCGACATCGCAAGGATTTCGCAACCCAGCCCGCCAAGGTTCTGGGAACGGCCGACGTGCGTCGTTTGCTCCGCCATGTGTCTCGGCACCGCTATTCCAAACGTAACCGCGCGGCGCACCAACAACCCTCCACAATCAAAATGAAAGGACATGGCCATGATTGGCGGTGAACAGAACCTATTTGCCTCCGATACGCCTCGCGCCGAGCGGATCGCGCGATTGAACGATGAGCTTCGAAAAGCGGGGCGCGGCGGCCGCGTCATGCTGACTAAGGGCGTGAGAATGTTGCCGGGCTTGTCAATCGATGGGCTGCTCGAAGACCTCGCGGACTATAGGAGCTTCGACATAGACAACGACCCCCATGGCGAACGCGATTTTGGCGACCTCGTCCATCGCGGCGCCGAGCTTCTCTGGAAGATCGACTACTATGACGAGAGGCTGGAATATCGGTCGGACGACCCTGCTGATCCCGCAATCACAACGCGCGTGCTTACCATCATGCTCGCTGCGGAGTATTGAACCGTGGCAAGGGTGCTGGCGGGTGCCAGGCAGCTTGAACCATTGGTCCAGGGGGATCTCTCCCGCCTTTGCGGGCTCTACTCGATCCTCAACGCCATCCAGCTTGGCCTTTATCCCAGATGGCTCTCGCCGGTGCAGCGCAAGCAGATGTTTATCGAGGGCATCACACACCTCGCCCGCGAACGTCAGCTGCGAAGCGTCGTAGGCGTAGGAATGGAAGAGCCGGTCTGGAGGAAGCTAGCTGTGGCGCTGGTGACGAACGCGAATGAGCAATTCGGGTCCAAGCTCAAGGTTCAACGAGCGCTCAAAGGGACGGCACCGCGATCTCGTCGAAAGGTGCTGGAGGCGATAATGGCCGCGGTCGAGGACGGCAGGCCCGTGCTGGTATATCTTGGGGGTGCGCTGGACCATTACACGGTCATAGCGGGCTACACGGATCGCCGGTTGATGCTGTTCGACAGCCAGGGGCTTCGATGGATCGAGATCGATCATGTGGGAGTGGCAGAGGGACGGCGGCACTGGCTTGAGCCCACTTGGACCTATTCTCTTTGCCGAATCCGCTAGCAGAACAAACTTTCGACTTTGAACATACTGGCGGCCGAGGGCTTTTTGAATGCCTTGCGAAACGGGCGTCTAAGATGCGCATTCCATCAGAGCAGTCCACGCCCTCGCGAGCCCCC
>CAZDGO010000395.1:0-2515 GCA_964504825.1 uncultured Gaiellales bacterium | reverse complement strand
CCTCGCCGATGTCGATGTCTTCCGTCGCGACGAGGACCGTCTGAAGGACTTCCTCGGGCGCCGCAATCTCTTCGCGCTGATTCAGCAGGATGACGATGGCGACGAACGCAAGGACGGCCAGCAGCACGCCGACCAGGATGACGAGGCGATTCGATCGCTTCACGAAAGTTCCCCTTTGAGCTCGGGTGATTAAGTACCGATGAGGTGGCTAATGAGTGCAGCAGTTGTGACTGCGGTCAACAGTCTACGCACGCACGGCAAGCCCCCACGACCGGACTTGTGGACTACGCGGCCACTGGTACTGGCGCCGAACATGGAACGACCCCCGTCACCAAGGCGACGGGGGTCGTCGTGTCGAGCGATGCGAAGTCTAGACGCCTTCGAGGTTCTCGCCGACGTTCTGGAAGATCTCACTGACGATCGGGCCCAGGAAGAGCAGGGCGACGATCACGATGATCGCGATGAGGGCGAGAAGCAGACCGTACTCAACGAGCGTCTGACCTTCCTCGTCCTCGCTATGGAAGCGAGCCAGAAGATTACTGATGAAGTGCTTGATCATATGGAAGTGGTACCTCCTTTCCGAAGAAATTCGTGTCGGCAGCGTAGAGAACCGATCCAACACTGAACATGGCCGAATGGTCCTGCCACACCCCGGCAACGTGGCGTACCTTGCTCTACGCCCGCCGGACTTGTCAAGGAGCGTTAAACGCCTCCCAACCATCCTGCACCCCCCCGACACAGTGAGGAAGCCGCCCCTTGCGAGGCGGCTCCCCTGCACCGGAGGAGGAGACCCGGGACCGGCACTGAGCTGCCGGCCCCTCGGATGAAGGTCGCCGCAGATACCTGAGACGACTTGGCGTGCACGCTACGCGCGTGCGCGATCCGGCTCCATGGAACTCCCGTACCGAAGGGACACGGGACTTCCGCCGACCAACAAACAGCCGCCGAATCGTGAGGTGGTCATGGCGCATGAGGCGAGAGCCATCGCCTGCGGCGATCAGAGTGGCCGCGTCGATCAATGCTTTGATGGCAACTGGGTCGCGGGCAGCAGACGACGGATTCCCACCTTGGTCCTCTGTTCCAGCCGCGACTGGGAAAGGAGAACGAACGATCGAACCGACGGCCTGTCACGTACGGGCATGGCCGGTAGGTTGCCCCGGTACGCAACTACGATGTGCAGGACGGTCGGCGCCGGGTGACCTCACGAGCGGGGTGATTCTGTGGACGGGCATGGATAACTAGACCGGGTATCAAGGTGTTGCACGGGAGGAGTCGGCGGGTCCATGAACGACGAACTGCTCACCATCGCCATCGCGCTGGGGTTCGTGGCGGTGATCCTCTCGGCGCCAAAGTCGCGCTGATGCAGCTCGCTCGCTCGCTGGCCGCGGCCCAACGTCCACCTATCTGGCTCGCCGCTGCCTTCCTTGTCTCGATCCTGCTGGCGGTCCAGACGATCGCCGCGCTCGTGACGATTCCGGTGGTTCGAGAGGGCGCCACCGACTTCGAGACGTTCCGCGCCGCCGGCGACCTCATCGCCGCCGGCCGGTCGCCTTTCTTGGAGCCGCCGCAGTATCGATGGTCGCCGCTGGCGGCCTACTTCTTCACGCTGCCGCTGACGCTGCCGGTGTGGTGGGCGCTGCACTTCGCCGCGGTGGCACTGTTGCGCGATTGGAAGCTCATCGCCCTGGTCGCGACGAGCTGGCCCTTCTGGTTCGAGATCGATGTCGGCAATGCCGTCACCTTCACGGCCGTCGCCGGCTACTTCGCACTCCGCGGTAGCCGTGCTGGCGAGCTCGCGTGGTTCGCCCTGGCGCTGCTCGTGCCGCGCCCGTTGGTGATCCCGCTCACCGTCTGGCTGCTCTGGAAGCGGCCGCACACGCGCCTGCCAGCGCTGGTCCTGCTCATCGCCTCTATCGCCGGCGCTGCGCTGACCGGCTATGGCGGCGAGTGGGTGGCACGCCTGCTCGAATCCGGCGGCGATGTCGCCAACTTCTGGAACCTCGCGCCGTCTCGCTTCATCGGCTATCTGTGGTGGCCTGCGGCGTTCGCGTTGGGAGCGTGGTTCACGCTGCGCGGTCGCCTGGGCCTGGCATCCCTTGCGATCAGCCCGTACATCCTGCCGTACTACGGGCTGATGCTGCTGTTGGAGGCCGTTCCGCGGCGTCCACGTCACCCATTGCGCGTCGAACGAATAGACGGCGGCCTCGGGTAGACCAGGCGCCAGCGCGAGCCGGGCGCCCCGGAGGCCACACCCGCCTGCCAGTCGGGTCGCCGTACATCTCCGGCCCGAGGTCGAGCCGCCAGTATGCTTCCGCGTCGGTGACGCCGGGCATGCCCAGCATGCGTGGCACGAGGAACATCGCCCAGGCGACGATGAACGCCAGCGCCAGTCCGTTGAGGGCGATACGCGCCCAGCGCCCCAGCGACCAGTCGAGTGGCCGAACGATCACCCCGGCACACTATCCGCTTCTGGTTGATCCGCGGGTCAGTCCTCGGGGATCTTGATCCAGCCCTG
>CAZDGO010000394.1:0-2529 GCA_964504825.1 uncultured Gaiellales bacterium | reverse complement strand
GAGATACGTCAAAGTGCGCTTCATATATCTGGCTCCTTAGAAAATGAATTGAAGCTGGAAGAGCGCCTGGGACCGGACTGCTTCGAGCGCGGGGGTGGGGGCGCCACCCTGGTAGCTCAGATGGTCGAGGTCGGCGAGCACGCGGAGATTCGGAGAAATCTGATAGGCCACCCCGGCGATGATCCGGGTCTGCTTGTCGTCGTCGGTATTGGTGGACGGATCCACCGCGTCGAGCCGGCCAATGAACTGGAGCTTGTAGCTCGGCGGGACCCGCAGGACGCCGAAGGTGGTGAACACCCGGCCCTTCTTGATGGGGGAGACCGGCGTGGTGAGGGCGCTGTCTTTGGTCGCGGCGATCTCCGCGGCGATGGTGAGCATCTTGGAGCGGTAAGAGACCAGCCCCACGTAGCGCTGCCGGGTGCCGCCGCCGTTGGGGTTGCCGACGCCGGCGTATCCGGTGAGCCGGAGCCCGCCGGTGGGCCCGGCTTCGTCGGTGGGCATGGCGCGGAAGGACACCCGGGCCACGAAGTCCTTGCCCTTGTCACCGGGGGGCTTGTTGTAGTTCTCGCCGTTCTGGATGCCGCCGCTCACGGTCAACCTGTCGGAGCCCCAGTTCCCGTCGACCAGGAACCCGAAATCGGAGGAGGAGATGTATCCGTTCCGGTCGGTGGCGATGGTGCCCTGCATCCGGTAGTCCCAGAGCCGCTCTTCGAAGTCGACGAACGGGGTGTTGTTGAGGCCGAACTTGAGGGTGAAGGGGCTCTTGCCGGGCTGCCACGCCACGAAGGCATACTTGAGGCGGTAGGTCAGCGAGCCGTCCGACGTCCTATAGATGTCTGGGGTGACCCGGGTGCTCACGCCGTGGGCGAATTTGCCGAGGACGTTGATGTAGGCGCGGGTGACGTCGAAGTTGGAATGGTCGGCGCTGTCCTTGAGACTGTAGGCGAACTGGGCATAGCCGACCCCGCCCACGGTAACCGAGGGTGACTGGCCCGCTGCGTCGATGGCTCGGACTCCCAACGCCATGCTCAGAATCAGCCCACTCCGGACGAGAAGATTGGCCACGCGAAGCTCCCGGTTGATGGAGACGGCGCGCGGGGTCCAGGCTTGCTCACGCCAGGAAAGGAAGCCGCGCGCCGTTACACGAATACATAGATTGTGTAACGATTGTGTAACGTCGCGCGATTGAAGGAGTTAGGGCGGAGGGCCACAATCGCGGGGGTGGATGTGGGGTTGATCGAGGCGCCCTCATGGCGACCTCCATGGTGGGCTAGATACCTCCTCGCGATCCTCGGGGGACCTTTCGTTGGCGGTCTTCTCGGCTTCATGTTCACGCTCATCGCGATAGTGATTTACCTTACCGATCCGGCTGGATTCGACAGCAGATAAATGGACAATGCACTTGCGCAATTACGGGCCAGCAATGCTTCTGCTCACCTTGCTACCAGGGTGCGAGCTCCTTGAGCCCAGTGGTTGCGATGCGTACGCCTCGTTCATGTTCGCCGTGGATGTGACCGACTCTCGCACCGGCCAGCGCATCACCAGTCCCCTCACCCTTGCGGTGTTCTCGGCGGCTAGCGGAGACTCTCTCGTGCTCGACCTTCCTGATGGTGTCCCGTCTACCTTCAATATTCCTGAGGGCGCGAACGGAGGTTGGGGTAAGGGGCGCTACTCGGTCGAGGTACGAGCCACCGGGTTCAGGGTGTGGCGGCGGGATCAGATCCTGGTCGAAGAGGAGGGGCGTTGTGCTCACGCCCAAACGACCGGTGTAGCCGCGGCCTTGATTCCTCTCTAGGGCGGCTGCCCCGCTGACCCGCAATCAATCCTGAATACACCGGGAGAACCATGAAGGCGCAAGAACGGAGAGAATTGCTCGAAGCTCTGAAGGCTCGCTTTGAGAAGAACATGCATCGACACAAGGGTATCGCATGGGACAAAGTGCGAGCCAAACTCGAAGGCAGTCCTGAGGCACTGAGGTCGCTTCGCGAGATGGAGGTGACGGGCGGCGAACCGGACGTGATCGGTCAGGACAGAGAGGCTCGTTACACGTTCTGCGATTGCTCGGCAGAGAGCCCGGCAGGGCGCAGAAGTATCTGCTACGACCGTGAAGCGCTTGAGGATCGGAAAGAGCACAAGCCGGAGGGCAGCGCGGTCGAAATGGCTGCCGCGATGGGCATTGACCTTCTGACTGTGGAACAGTATCGAGAACTCCAGACGCTCGGTGAGTTTGATACGAAGACTTCCAGCTGGGTTAGAACCCCGCCCGACGTCAGAGCCCTTGGAGGAGCCCTCTTCTGTGATAGACGCTACGGCCAGGTATTCATGTATCACAATGGCGCGCAGTCGAACTACGCGGTTAGAGGCTTCCGCGGGACATGTCGAGTATGAGTATCACGCAAGGCGGCTCCAATAAGTGGATTGTGACCCCAACTATGCTTCTCGGATTCAGCCTCGCTTTCCCGCTCATCGCGAGCGTTGTCACTCCCGCGGCGACGCAGGAGCCCCGACGCTACGTCCGGCTCTCGGTGG
>CAZDGO010000393.1:0-2536 GCA_964504825.1 uncultured Gaiellales bacterium | reverse complement strand
GATGTGCGGCCCGTGACCGAATTCCGGTCTCACGCCTCAGCCGTCATCGAGCAGGTCCAGAGGACCAAACGTCCCGTCATTCTCACCCAGCACGGCCGGAGCGCCGCGGTTCTCCTCAATGTCGACGTATATGAGGCCCTCGTCGAAGAGGTTGCGGTAATCCGCGATATCCGCACTGCGGAGGCACAGTTGGATGCAGGCATGGGGATCCCTCATGAGGTCGTCGAGAAGCGTCTGCGGGAGCGGTACCTGAAGTGAAGGTAGCGTGGTCGCCGTTGGCGGACGAGCAAGTCGACGACGCGGTCGCCTACATCTCTGGCGATAATCCGACCGCCGCGCTCCAGTGGCTCGAGCGATTGCTCGATTGCGCCAAGTCGTTGGCGACGTTCCCGGATTCCGGTCGCGTCGTCCCCGAGCTTGGGCGCCAGGACATTCGCGAGATTATCGTGAGTCCGTACCGCGTGATGTATCGTCGCACAGATGATCTTGTGGAAATCGCGGCCGTCCGGCATGAGGCGCGGAGTTCGACGAGAAGGAAATCGCGCCGTAGGGTGGGTCGAGCCATGGGATAACTCGACAACGCTGCGCGTTGCGGGTTATCCCACACACGTTCGACAGCCTTCGGAAACCGTGTATTCGACAGTCGAGCGACCCATCCCGTCCCTGCCGCTCTCCGTCCGCACCCTGGTGTACACTTGTGCGCGTTTGTTGCCGGACATTTCATGCGCGTTTGCGCCGCCGCACGTTTGCGTGGCGGATAGGAGGGAATCCGTGCCGGTCACGGTTATCGTGGGCGCCCAGTGGGGCGACGAGGGAAAAGGGAAAGTGGTCGACCTGTTGGCCGAGGAGGCCCAGGTTGTGGTGCGCTACCAGGGTGGCAACAACGCCGGGCATACCATCGAGAACGAACGGGGCCATTTCGCCCTCCACCTGGTGCCCTCGGGCATCTGCAGCCCTGACACTCTGGCCGTCATCGGCAACGGGGTGGTGGTCGATCCTTCGGCGCTTCGCCTTGAGATCGACGAACTCGAGAGCAAGGGCGTCTCTACCGCGAACCTCAAGATCTCGGGCAACGCTCACCTCATCATGCCCTACCACATCCTGCTCGACAAAGTGCGGGAGACCTCGCTGGGCAGCAAGAAGATCGGCACCACGAAGCGGGGCATCGGTCCGGCGTACGCCGACAAGGCGGCTCGAGTGGGCATCCGGATGCAGGACCTGCTCGACGAGAAGATATTCCACCAGAAAGTCCAGGCCGCCATGCGCAGCAAGGCCGACATCCTGCGTCTAGTCTACGACCAGAACGTGTCCGGCTTGGAAGCCGACTGTGATCGCTACCTGCAGATGGCGGAGACACTGCGCCCCTATATCGCCGACACATCGCTGCTGCTGTGGCAGGCGGTGCGCGCCGGGCAGAGCGTCCTGTTCGAGGGCGCTCAGGGCACCATGCTCGACATCGATCACGGCACCTATCCTTTCGTGACCTCCTCGAACCCGGTGGCCGGCTTTGCCTGCGTGGGGTCGGGGATCGGGCCGACGAGCATCGACGAGGTGTGGGGCATCTGTAAGGCCTATTGCACGCGTGTGGGGGAGGGACCCTTCCCCAGCGAGTTGCTGGACGAGACCGGCCGGTATCTCCGCGACCAGGGCCACGAGTATGGCACTACCACCGGTCGGGAACGCCGTTGCGGGTGGCTCGATCTCGTGGCACTGCGCTACGCCGTGCGTGTCAACGGCCTGACCGGCCTCTGCATCACCAAACTCGACGTGCTCAACGGGCTCGACGAGATCGGGGTGTGCACGAGCTACGAGTGCGGCACCAACCGCTACGATGAGATGCCGCCCCATCAGTCCACCTTCCATCACGCGACGCCGGTCTACGAGACCCTTCCCGGTTGGAAGGGCGACATCTCGGGGGCGCGGAGATGGGCGGATCTACCTGCCGAAGCCCAAGCCTACTTGGAGCGCGTCCAGGAGGAGGCCGGTTGCCCTATCGTGCTGGTGTCGGTGGGGCCGCACCGCGACCAGACTATCCGGCTGTGTTAGCGGAGCGACTCAGTCTTCGAAGGGGTCTCCGGATATCTGCTTGCTGAGCCGGTCGAGGGTTAGCAGGGTCGCGGAGAGCAAGAGCAGCACGGCCACCGGGGCGATCGCGATACCGATGCTCATCATCCCGGCGACGGTGAGAGTGGTCACGCCCAAGGCGGCGACCCACACGATGTCCAGCCGACGCCTCCAGGCCGCGCCCGCTGCGCCGGCGGTCGCCACCACCACGAACGCCACCCACCACAGCACGATGTAGTCCTTGCTATCGAGGGCCATCTGCAAGGTGGTCACGCGGCCGCTGGATGTGACCGTCGTCGAGGGCTGTCCCGGCGCCCCGGCCACGCCCGTGGCTGTTTGGTAGCTGTAGCCGGCGACGAACAGAATCACCGCCGCCGCGACGATCGCGGCGGGGACGGCGAGGAAGGCGAGGGCTACGCCGGCCTTGCGCAGCACGGTGGTGGGCCGCGCGGTTGGCCTCACAGCCCCAGTC
>CAZDGO010000392.1:0-2549 GCA_964504825.1 uncultured Gaiellales bacterium | reverse complement strand
ACGGGATCTGCCCGCCCCAGGTTGCCGCCGCCAGACGCATGGCGGTCTCGCCGCCGATGATCACGATCACGGGCATAGCCCGTTCCTGCGCCTCGAATCTCGCAAAGAGGGCCGCAAGGTGCCGGGGGAAGATTGCTATCCGGAACTCCCGATGCCCGACAACCTGCATGCGATGGAACGAGAGATTGCGAATGCCGTCCTCGGGAGCCGCAGCCAGCACCATGCCCGACGTGATGCCCGGCCCGACATCACCCTCGTAGTGGACGATCTGCGGCAGCTGGCTCAGAAGATCCACCTCATCCCCGAGGTAGACTTTCTCCTGCACCGGTGCGGCCGAGACCTGGCACGGTGCGAGGGGGTGTTCGAGCGCCGCACGATAGTGATCAAGTAACCCGGTGGCATCGGTTCCCAACAGCCGGGCGACACGCTCCCGGGTACCATCAGTACCCGCGACCACCGCAGCCGCCGTTCCCCTCACCCGCTCAAACACCACCGCCCCTTCGGGGGACAGCGCCTCTGTGAGCGCCGAGAGTTCGAAGCGAGGGTCAACCTCCCTCTGGACGCGTACTACCTCACCGCGCTCCTCCAGCACGCGCATACAAGCACGTAGATCGAGAGCGCCGGTGGGAGATGCGAGTCCGTCACTCCCGGCGGGCTGGCGCGGAGTGACCGCCAAGCCCGCCGGGAGGACCGGATGGAGCGGTCCGCTCATTGCAGCTGAATCCGCCAGCGCAGTAAGTAGCGCTCCACGGGTTTGAACCCGAGAATCTCGATTGCGAACATGACGATCATGAACATAGTGGTGAAGGCGAGCACCTGCGCGGGCTGCAGTAACCGGAACGCGTGCGTGATTTCTGCTCCAATGCCGTCCGGGCGGGACAGCGCCTCCATCAGGACCACGAGCTTCCAGGAGAGGGCGAACGCGGTCCGCGCGCCTGTCAGGATGGAGGGAGAGATCTGGGGAAGGATCACGTGCCTGAGTCTGGCCAAGCCGCGGATACGGTAGTGCTTGGTCATCTCGTCCAGGTTCGAATCGCGCGCCATGATGCCCTGATAGACGACGTTGGTGACGAAGGGGGTCACGGCCATGATGAGCGCAACCATGCACGACAGTTCGTTCACGCCCAAGATCAGCAGCGACATGATCACGTACACGGGCCCTGGAATGGCCAGCATCACGACCACGTAGGGCAGCGAGAATTGGTAGACCCACTTGCGCAGCCCCATGGCGACACCCAAGCTGACCCCAGTCAACCCGGAGACGGCGAAGGAGATGAGCACCCGCCGAAGGGTGATCAGGATCACCTTGTAGGTCTCGAGGTGCTGCGCGTTCGTGACAAAGGCGTCCAGGACCTGACGAGGGGTAGGGATGAACCCGACCGAAACATAGCGTGAGATCGGTTCCCACACCAACACGAGCAGGACAATCGCCACGAAGGCGTACAAGAGCCTGCTCCCTGCCGTCATCAGCCTCCGTTTCGGAGTGCTACGCAACTCAGGCAAGGCTTTCGATCCCCCAGTGAGTGAAGGCCAACTGGATCATTTCGCCCTCGATCTCGGCGATGCGCAGGCCCTCAGGGGAGCGCGGGCGCGGCACGTCGATCTCCACAATGGTAAGGAGCCGACCCGGGGTGCGAGTCAGCACCACGATCCTGTCGGCCAGAAAGACCGCCTCGCGGACCGAATGGGTCACGAAGATGATGGTCTTGCCCGTCTTGGCCCAGATATCGAGCAGCTCCGCCCGCATAGTCCGGGACGTAACCTCGTCCAGAGTGCTGAGAGGTTCGTCCATGATGATGAAGGCTGGTTCTATGACCAGCGCACGGGCGATAGCAACCCTCTGGCGCTGCCCTCCCGAGAGCCGCATAGGCCATGTGTCCGCGAACTCCTCAATCTGTAGCATCTTCAAGTAGCGCTCTATGCGCCTCTGCCGCTCCGCTTCGGGCACTCCGGCAGCCTGCAGAGTGATCTCCAGGTTCTGACGCACCGTCCGCCACGGGAGCAGCCGGTGGTCCTGAAAAACGTAGCCCACTGCCATGGAGTGCCCGCGCCGACCGGAATAAAGGCTCTGGCCGTTGATGCGGACCTGAC
The DNA here is from genome assembly GCA_964504825.1 of uncultured Gaiellales bacterium. Lineage (GTDB taxonomy): Bacteria > Actinomycetota > Thermoleophilia > RBG-16-64-13 > RBG-16-64-13 > JAJZQZ01. The sequence goes on along the minus strand of CAZDGO010000392.1, from coordinate 458 downwards.
CCTTCGTCGGTGGGAGTAATCCGCTCAGTGCGTTCATGAGAGTGGACTTGCCGCATCCACTCGGCCCTACGATGCATACGAATTCGCCCTCTGTGATGGTCAGGTCCAGGTCCACCAAGGCCGGGGGCAGGTCCGGCCTGTACTGCACGCTAACATCCCGTATCTCGATGTAGGGCGGCGCCGGCGCCGGCGCCGCGCCTCCATTCGCTCCAGGCGTTTCGATGGTCCCTTGTGTCATAGCTCCCCCTGTCATGCGTCACTTCGCTAAGGCCGTGTCGTACCGCCATCGGAAAAGACGTCGCTCGACTACACGTAGGACGCCGTACTCCACAATGAAGACGCAGACCAGGAAGACGCCTAGCCACAATATGATCTCTTCAAGCTGGAAGTTGTCGAATGCCTGTACTTTGAATCCCGACGCGCGCGCGTGCCCGCCGCCGCCGTAGGTCTGGCCCGCC
>CAZDGO010000391.1:0-2576 GCA_964504825.1 uncultured Gaiellales bacterium | reverse complement strand
TGCCCGGTCCTCTGTCTGCCGAGGCCGTCGGCCTGCTGTGCGACCGCCATCTTGGCGTAGGCGGCGACGGCATCTTGGTTCATCTGCCTCCTTCGGGTGCGGTGCCGGGAGCAGCGGCGCGCATGCGCATCTACAACCCCGATGGCAGCGAGCCCGAGATGTGCGGCAACGGCATCCGCATGTTCGCGCGCTATCTACGCGAGAGCGGAGCGGTGGGGGTAGACGAGTTCGTGATCGAGACGCTCGCCGGCTCCATCGGCCCGCGGCTGCTTCCCGACGGACGCGTGCGCGTGCACATGGGCGCCGCGCGATTCAGGAGCGACAACATCGCTGTCGCTTCAGGCACGGGAAGTGACGAAGTGGTGGCGAAGCGACTCGAGGCTCTGGGCGCCTCCTATACATACACCTTTGTGGATGTAGGCAACCCACACTGCATCATCGTGGTCGATGACCTGCGCGATGTGCCCCTGGAGACGGTCGGCGCGGCGATAGAGCAACTGCCCCTCTTCCCTAACCGGGTGAACGTGGAGTTTATCCACAGGCAGGCCGATGGTTCGATCAGCATGCGGGTGTGGGAACGCGGGGTGGGGGAGACCCAGGCCTGCGGCACCGGAGCCACGGCGGTGGGGGCGGCGGCGGTGCGGCTGGGTCTGGCGCACAGCCCCGTTACCGTACATCTCCTGGGTGGCGATCTCGAGATCGAGGTGGCGCCCGACTTTCAGGTAGTCATGACCGGCCCGGCCGAAGAGGCGTTCAGTGGTGAGCTGAGCACGGCGCTTCTGGCCCGACTGGGCTGGGGATAACAAGGAGGGTTTCGTGCAGTTCTCGAGGCGCATGGACAAGCTTCAGCCCTACCTCTTCGCCGAGATCGAGAGGAAGATCGCTGAGAAGCGCAAGGCAGGGGTGGACGTGATCAGCCTGGGCATAGGTGATCCCGACCTGCCGACCCCGGCCTATATCGTCGAGGAGATGAAGAGACAGCTCGACGACGCGCGCAACCATCGCTACCCCACCACTGCCGGTCTCGAAAGCTTCGCGCAGGCCGCCGCCCGCTTCTATGACCGCCGGTTCGGTGTGCGGATCGATCCGGACAAGGAGTTCCTGCCCTTCATGGGTTCGAAGGAAGGCCTGGCCCACATCTGCTGGTCGACCCTCGACGCCGGCGACCTGGCTCTGGTGCCTGATCCCGGCTATCCGGTGTATGCCGGCTGCACGCTCCTGGTGGGCGCCGAACCCCGCCTCATGCCCCTCCTGCCCGAGAACGGCTTCCTGCCCGATCTCGATGCCATCAGCCCGGAGGAGGCCCGCCGGGCTAAGCTGCTCTTCATCAGCTACCCCAACAATCCCACCTCAGCGGTGGTGGAAGACGACTTCTTCGCGCGGGTGGTCGAGTTCGCCACGAAATGGGACATCGCCGTGGTGCACGACAACGCCTATTCGGAACTCACGTTCGACGGCTACGTGGCCCCGAGTTTCCTGGCCACCCCCGGAGCCAAGGACATCGGGGTGGAGTTTTGGAGCTTCTCGAAGCCCTTCAACATGACCGGCTGGCGGATCGGGTTCGGCGTGGGCAACCGCGCGATCCTGGAACCTCTCTGGCGGCTGAAGAGCAACCTGGATTCCGGGGTGTTCGAGGCTATCCAGCGCACGGCGACGGCCGTCCTCGACGGATCGTGGGATTTCGTCGACGAGATGAACGCCATCTACGCCCGGCGGCGTGACCTGCTCTCCGAGGCGTTGACTTCCATCGGCCTGGGCGTGGCGAAGCCAAAGGCGACCATCTATATGTGGATCCCGGTTCCGGCGGGCTACACCTCTGCCGGCTTCGCCGAGCACGTGCTCGACCAGGCAGGCGTCGTGGTCACGCCCGGCAACGGCTACGGAGCCGCGGGTGAAGGCTTCGTGCGTATCTCGCTCACCGCACCCGATGAGCGCATCCAGGAGGCTGTCGAGCGAATCCGGCGGTCGCTTACCCTGTGAGCCATGCGCGGTGAAGATAGCCGTGACCCTGCTCCATCCGCTGGCGCTCCCGCCGTGGCGGGCCCACGAGGGCGACGGGGGAGCCGACCTGCACTCGGTCGAAGACGTCACGATACCCGCCGGGGAGCGGCGCGACGTGGGCACCGGCGTCGCTTTGGCTATTCCGCGGGGGTATGCGGGCTTCGTGCAGGCCCGCTCCGGCCTCGCTTTCAGGCATGGCCTCATGGTGGTGAACGCCCCCGGTCTCATCGACGCCGGATACCGGGGCGAAGTGCGCGTATGCCTATACAACTCGGGCGCCGAGCCCTTCGCGGTCGTGCCTGGCGACCGCATTGCTCAACTTGTGATCCAACCCGTGGAGTCGGCTGAGTTCGCGGTCGTCGATGATCTGGACGACACGCACAGGGGAGAAGGCGGGTTCGGGAGCACGGGGGGGCACGGCACTTTCAGCTCGTAGGTCGCCCGCGCGCGGCGGTGGCGATCAGTCCACCCAGCGGCGGCCCACGGCGACGAACGGCGGGAGCGGCACACCGACACTCTCCCCGAAGAAGGCCGACCACGAGACCAGAAGATCGTGGATGGGCGGGTGGATCACC
>CAZDGO010000390.1:0-2581 GCA_964504825.1 uncultured Gaiellales bacterium | reverse complement strand
CACAGGGCGACGCGCCTGGCGGCGGCGGGGCTCGCAGCCGCGGTGGTCGTCGCGGCCACTGTCGCCCTCCTTGGCTGCACCGACACGAAGCAGCCGACGACTTCGACCGTTGGTCCTGTCTTGACCACGGCCACCACGGCACAGAACGTGGTCGCGCAGGCCAAGCCCTTCCCCACGCCCGCATACATCGAGCCCACTCCGGTGGATCTCAAGTCCGTGACCAATGTCGATAAGGTGCAGCTCACCAGCGCGCAAGAACAGGCTATCGCACGCCAGGGCTTCGTCGCCGCCGGTGACCTGGGAGGAGACTACCAACCTCTCAAGTTCTGGCATGTCTACGAGGAGGCCCGCTACCGCGGAGTCCCGCTGCTCGTCACCACCGATGCTGTGCTGAACGCCTACCACACCATTTTCGACACCACCCTCCAGTACCTGGAGGAGACGACGTTTCTGAAGCGGGCCGTCAGGATGTCGGAGGCTTTGCAGGCCGCCTCCTCAGACCAGGTGAACACGGCCACCCACCCCGCCGTCAAGGAAACCGCACTGGCCAACGAAGCCTACTTCGCCGTGGGAAACTCGCTGCTGAAAGGTGCGACGACTGCACCCGAGCGCGTGCGCGACCAGGTGGAAGCCGAGCTGGCCCTCATCAATGCGGCGGGCGGGTTACAGAACTCGCCGATCCTCGGCTACAAAGAGGACTACAGCCAGTACAAGCCGCGCGGCCACTACACCCGCAGCGAGGAACTCAAGCGCTACTTCAAGGCCATGATGTGGTACGGCCATACGGCCTTCTGGGTGAACCCCAAGATGCCGGACGTGAACGCAGCCCTGGCCCGCCAAACGACCCGGCAGGCCGTCCTCATAACCCTGTCTCTCACCGGGGACGCCGAGCAATCGTGGAAGGCCATCTACGAGCCCACCTCGTTCATGGTGGGCAACGCCGACGACCTCTCCGCCGCCGACATGCGCCCCGCGATAGGCGTGGCCTTCGGCTCCCAGACACCCGCGCTGAACGACCTGGGCGACGACGCTAAGATCGACGCCCTGCGCGCCGAACTCAGCAAGCTGCCGGCGCCCATGATCCTTTCTCACGTCAACACGGACCCTCAGGGCACCTCTCAGGAAGAGGCCGAGCGCAGCTTCCGCGTCATGGGCCAGCGGTACATCCCCGACTCGTACGCGTTCCAGCAACTGGTATGGCGGCAGGTCGGGACCGAAGACAAGAAACGGCTCATGCCCATGGGACTGGACGCCATGTCGGTGCTGGGGTCCGACCAGGCCTTCGAGATCGCCAAGGGCACGTATGGCCAGGACCAGTTCAAGAACTGGGAGCCGCAGCTCATGAAGGTGAAGGCCCAGTTCGACACACGGTCGCCCGTCTTCTGGCCGGCGAACCTGTATACAGGGTGGCTGGACGCCCTCCGCGAAGTCATGGCCTTCCCGCCCGACGGCGCTCCCGATCTGATGAAGACCAAAGTGTGGGCACGTAAGAGCCTCAATGCCGGCTTGGGCAGTTGGACCGAGTTGCGCCACGACACCATCCTCTACGCCAAGCAATCGGTGGTAGCCGAGGGTGGAAGCGACGAACCCCCTCTCACCGCCGGCTACGTGGAGCCCTACCCGGCGTTCTACGAGCAGATAGCGCGGTTGGCCACTACCTCTCGGGACGGCCTCAAGTCGTACGGACTACTCGACCAGGTCATCGAAGACAAGTTCACGGGCATGATCGACCTGTGCACCAAGCTCAAGGGCATCGCCGACAAGGAACTCGCAGGCGATGACCTCAGCGACGACGAGAAGACCACCATCCTCTACTTCGGCTCCACCCTGGAACACCTGGAACTCTTCACCCTCGACGACGGCCGCGACCTCAACCCCACCGACGAGAAGAGCCCCGTGGTGGCCGATGTCCACAGTGACTACGTCAACAACATGGCATTGGAAGAGGGCACCGGGTACCCACTGGTGCTCTACGCCGTCCTGGAGGTCGACGGGAAGCAACAGGTGCTGATCGGGGCGAGCTACGACTATTACGAGTTCACCGTGCCCATCGCGAAGCGGCTGACCGATGAAGAGTGGCAGGCCGCCTTGGACGCCGGCAAAGCGCCGGCGCGGCCTGTGTGGACCAACGAGTTCGTGGTGAAGTAGGAGCCTGAGAACCTAGCCGCCCGGTCGGGCCGATGCCAGGACGACTGTCTCCGTGGACGTAAGGCGCAACTCCACGGAGATCGGCTCGCCCGCGGCCTCGATCGCCGTTACCAAGGCGTCGCGCGCCCGGCTCACCAGCTCATGCTGCGGCATGTGGGCGAGTTCGAGCGTAATCAGCACCAGTGACCGACACCACGTCTCGCCCGGATAGGTGACGTCAAAGGCGATGGCCAGGGCATCCGGGGGCTCGGCGGTCTCGATCCCCAGCATGTCGATGTCGACGATCCAGGTCATGCCGGCGCGGGCACGCGTTCGAGCGTCACCCCAGCAGGCTGTTGAGGAATGACGCTTTGCCGTCAGGGCGCTTGCGCTGAGCGCGAGACAAGGACGCAGGAAGCGCTCGTAGCAGCGCTACGTGCGCGACCGAGGACGC